>JAGRBM010000258.1 GCA_020434085.1 Chrysiogenia bacterium
ACGGCGGCGATGAATTCGTGATTGTCCTTCCACGGGCGAACGCGATAGAGGGCCGGGAAATCTGCGAGCGGCTTCGGCAGGAAATTGAGAACTTCGAGTTTCTTCGGATCGAGGGCCCCTACGGGCCCCCGCTCCGCATCGCCAATCTGATCACCGCATCTATCGGCGTGGCCAGCTATCACGAACACGTTCGCAAGCGATTCAGCATCGACCAGAACAAGGACGCATTTCTCAAGCTCGCCGACCGCGCGATGTATGCCGCGAAGGACGAGGGAAAGAACTGCGTCGTCATGGCTGAACGCGAGGCAGAGGATGAAGATGCCCCCAAACCGGTAGAGTAGCGATTCGGCGGGATCTCATCGGACAGAAATGAAAGGACCAGGCATTGCCTGGTCCTTTTTGTTTTACGGGTTGCTGGGCTCGTCCGGGGCCGGCGGTGGCAGGGGCAGGGCGTCCTCGAACTCGGGGAGATCCTCGATTTCGATTTCCTCGGGACGCATGCCTTCGTCGGTCGGTGTCTCGGGCACAACGGGCTCCTCGGCGCCCGGGGCGCCGGGCTCTGCGCCAGGCTCTGTTCCGGGCTCGGCGGGCGCTTCTTCCATCCCCGGCGGCGCGAACTCGTCGGGATACGGCGATTCTTCGCCAGAGGTGCCGGGCGCCCCGTAAATATCCTTTTCGGCTTTGATCGAGCCCTCGTCCAGGCAATTAAGTACGCGGGGATACACGTCCACCGATGCGTAGTCGTTGAGCAGCAGGCCCAGGTGACCATAATAGTCCTGGTGTCCGTTCATCTTGCCGAAGAGTTCCAGCGTATACCGGGACTTCTCCATCTCCTTGAGGGACTCCACCACGTTGGCCGGCTCGGCGATGTTGTCACGCCAACCCACGAAAATGCACAGTGGCTGATCGATTAATGGAATGTCTTCGTCGTAGTTGAAGGAATTGTCTTCGGTGGAATAGGCACGTTCCTCGGCAAACCAGTCGGCAAACTGACGAAGAATGTCTACGCGTACCGGCTCAAAGCCCGAATCGCCGAATTTCTCCACAAGATCAGGATCGAAGAAAAAATCATTGAAGAACAAAATGCTGTAGACGGTCTCGACGTTCTCCTCGAAGGGTGCGGGTAGATACATGCCGCGGCGAAGATCGACGTATTCCTCGCCCCATGCCTTGTCGCGGTGGAGGAAGAGGGAAGTGAGCGTATCGTTGGGCAGATGGAAGCGTGTAGGCGCGCTCATGGCGACGCCGACCGCAATCTTTCGACTGTAGACGTCGTTTTCCATCATGCCGTAAAGGAGCGTGCCGCCGGTCGAATGGCCGATGACGGCCACCTGCGTGGCACCCGTTTCAGCAAGCACGAAATCGATGGTTGCGTTAACGTCGGTGACGTAGTCTTCGAACAACCACTTGGGTAGCGGGCCCGGCTCGGCCTCTTCACCCTTTGAATTGCCGTGACCGCGAAGTTCCACGACCCAGACGTCGTAGAGATTCTCGGCGAGGTAGCGCGCCAGGGAGTGCTTTTTGTCAAAGTCCCAGACCAGGCGATTGAACCCTTCGCCGTGGACCAGGACGACGGGAAATACCTTGCCCAGCGCGCTGGGGGGCGGATAGTGATAGACCGCCAGATTCCATCCGTCGTTGGTGGGGACGCGCACGAGCGGCACGTCGCCGTAGCCGAAATCGGCGTAGGCATCTTCTTCGACATAGAAATCCGATTCACCGATGACTTCAGTTTCTTCGGGCGGGGTCTGATTCACATCGCCCGCGGTTTGCGGAGCGGCCGGATCCCCCGGAATGTCTTCGAGCAGGGATTCATCGACGGGCGGTGGCGGCGCGCTGCCCGCCTGCATCCAGGAAGGCCACCACGAGGGCATTCCCCAGCTTGCGCAGCTGCTGAGCAGCAGGCAGGCCAGGACGATCACGCCCGGGCGGAGATTTATTCGAAGCGCGCGCCGCATGGTCCTAGAGTTTCCCCCAAACATCGAAATTTTCGGTGCGCTCTTCGATCCACTCGAAGATGCGGGGGAAGACCTCTTCGTGGGCGTGAACGCCCAGCAGCAGTCCCAGGTGGCTGTAGTTGTCGAGGTGCCCGTAATCGCGACCGAAGATCATCAGGGTCTTGTCCTCGGCAGTGATGACCCGGTAGCCGTAATTGACCACGCCGGGCGGCGCAAAATTGTCGTGGGTGCCCGCAATCACCAGCACGGGAAGTCGGATGAGCGCGAGTTTGTTGCGATAAGAGAAGTTGAGATCCGCCGAGAGGAAGTCGTTGGCCTCCACCCAGTGCAGGGTCTGTTGCAATACCTTGGGGGAGATCACTTCCATGCCGCGCTGGGAAAGGCGCTTGATCCGGATCTTCGGGATCGGTGTTCCCGTGAGCATCAGGCGGCTGAAGAGCTCCCACGAATCGGTGCGCGAGGGCAGATGCACCAGGGACATGGGATCGAGGCCGTCCCAGTTCTGCTGGAGTGCCAGCAGCTCTTTCATCTCCGGCGAGTAATCGGCGGCGAACCCGGGCGGCGCGATGAGTACGGCGTTGGCAACTTCGTCGAAGAAATTTTCGGTTTCGAGATAGGCGTAGATGGCCATGGCGCCGATGCCGTGGCCGATCATCGTTACGTAGCGCGAATTGGTCTGACCCTGCACAAAGGTGACTGCCGCGGGCAGGTCTTTGTGTACGTAGTCGTCAAAATTCCAGTCGTAGGGGCGTTCGTTGTGCCACTCAGGCTTGCTCGACTCGCCGTGGCCGCGGAATTCCAGTGCCCACACGTCGAAGCCGAGCTGCGAGAAGAACTTGATGAACGAACGGCGTCCGCCCAGGTCCCACGCCCACTTGTTCATGCCCTCATCGTGGCAGAGGATCAGCGGGGGAAGGCCTTCGCGAATCTGATTGGGCTCGGTGCGGTGCAACGCCAGGCTGCGACCGTCCGTGGTCTGCGTGAAATAGACGCGCGGCTTCTTGGATGCATAGGGAAGCAGGCGTTCGAGATTGAGATTGGGGTTCATCACCTGCTTGCTGCAGGCGCTCATGGCAAAGACCAGCAGGAACCCCAACGCGACGGACGCACGGGCCCACAGCCGCGCAAAATTACGCGCGCGCTGCGCTCTTCTGTCAAGCTGTCGCTTCATACGACTAGTGCTGCTCCAGCCAGTTGAACACAACCGGGTAAATGTCTTCGCGGGCACGGTTTCCGATCACCACGCCCATGTGCCCGTAATCGCCGGTAAAGCCGTTGGCCTTGCCGGCAATGCGCATCACCTTTTCGATGGTGCCGATTTTTTCGTAGGTATCGCGCGTGACCAGCGGCGGACACAGTGCGTCGACGCTGCCGGATACGAGCAGGGTTGGCACGCGAATGCGATCGAGATTGTCGGCGTAATTGATGGCATTGTCGGCCGAGGTGAACTCGCCGTTTTCCATCCAGCCCACCATCTGGTTGAAGAGCGGCCCGGAGAGATTGGTCACCATGTTGTAGCCCGCCATGCTCATGGTGCGGGCGTCGATGACCTCGTTGTTCCAGATGATCGCGTCGAAACGCGTATCGAGCCAGCCCAGATTGTTGGCCATCGACTGCGCCATGAGCCGCGTATAGATCTTGGGCTGCCAGTCGACGGTTCCCTTAAACTGAAGCAGGAAATTGAGCGCCTGGCTCTTGAGCTTGAAGCTCGAGGGCGCGCTGAGCGCAACGAAAGTGCGGATGGCGTCGGTGTCGGGGTTCAGGCCCAGATAGGCGTAGCCGATCATTCCGCCCAGCGAGTGACCGATCCAGGAGATCTTTTCGTTGCGAGTTTCGAAGCGGATGTACTCGATGGCAGTGGGGGCATCGATCTCCACGAAGGTGTCAAAGTTGTAATTGGGCGGCGGGCCGATACCGTCGCGCGCCCAGTCGCCCATGTCGAAATAGGCAGGCGTCGTGCTCTCGCCGGCGCCGCGCAGTTCCAGCATCCAGACATCGTAGCCGCGCTCGTAGAGGTAGAGGGCCAGCGAACGGTCGCGGGCCAGATCGAAAGCAAAGCGGTTGGAGGCGAAGCCGGGCACCAGAAGCAGTGGCTCTTTTTCCGCGGAGATTTTTTCGGGTTTGTAGCGGTGAAGGGCCAGTTTCCAGTTGTCGGGGGTGGTGGCGAAGCGCACTTCGGTGGGCTCGGTCAGCGGGAAAAGCCAGAAACAGCCCTGCAGCCCCGTCACAACGGACAGCAAAAGCATGAAGCGAAGTATTTTCAGATACTGGCGCATGGGCTCAATGGTTTGACCGGCTGCGGGCGCGCAGACCACCCCACGCCCAATCGGTTAAAAAACGCCGCGAACGGCACGAAATTCCTGATTTGCCGGGGTTTGAGTGTAGCACGCACCAGCGGCGGGCAAGCGTAAACTTTTGTGTGGTATTTCGCGCACTTGCGGCGCTTTCCGGGCCGTCTCGGGATGTTCTGGGGTGCATGAATCAACCCGGATTTTCGAGGGCCTGGCGCCCGCGTTGGAGCGGGATCCAGCCCGCCGCAGCCGTCAGAATCACGGTTGCCCCCAGCGCCACCACGATGGCGTAGCGCTCGGTCATGCCCAGCACCTGCCCGGAGAGCTCGGCGCGCATGTAGAGGTAGACCGGCAGGGCCTCAATCACCAGAACGGCGCCCACGTAACACATGGAGAGCAGCATGTAGAGCACGCCGCCGTAGCTCATGGAGACCCGGGCCGCATTTTCATAGCGAAAATCGGGATACATGGCGCCAAGGCCCACTCCCATCGCGCCCACTCCCAGCGTCATCAGGATGACCGTGACGGCCGAGACCCAGGAAATGAATGCGTGGGCCTCGAGCAGCCAGGTCGAAGTGGCCGAAAGCAGGCCCGCCAGAAGAAGGAGCGGAATGAGATAGGTCCACAGCTTGGAGCGCAGAAACTCGCGCGCGGTGATCGGGCTGGAGCGGATGATCCATACCGCCTCGCCCTCCAGACTCACTGCCGGAAACACGAAGCGAAGGCACACCGATGCGAGGACGAAGCCCACCATGCCGATGTTCAAAAACGAAATGACGGACTTGAGTCCCTGCAGGTCGATGACCGCGTCAACGATGCCGCCCGAGAGATTGATGAGATAGATGTTCAGGATATAGACCGAGGTGATTGCGCCCACGAGTAGAAACTGCGACCACTGCGAAGTATCCCGGAAGAAGGTCAGCAGGTCCTTTTCGATCACGGGCCGGTGAACCCCGGGAATGATCGCGCCGATGGCGCGCGCGCTCATGCGGCAAAACCACTCGACCATGCGGCGCAGCGTCCGGGGAAGCACCTGCAGCGCGGCGATGCCGGCAAGACGCATCTTGAGCCGCTCGGTACCCGACTCGGGGAGTCCCTGCTCGATTTCCACGCGGCGCGCCTCCTGCGTGCGCGACCAGCCGGCATGATAGAAATGATGTGCCGTGCGTTCACAGATCACCACCAGCGCCGCTGCCGAACTGAGCAGCAGCACGCCGTACAGAATGAGCCGGTCGTTGGGGACCGACGCCATTCCCAGCATTTTACTGAACAGCTCGGTGAGCCAGGTGCTGGGCAGCAGGGGCGAGCCCGAGCGTTCGAGGTTGAGCACGTACTCAATCGCCGTGCGGCGATTGTTGGGGTTGACCAGCAATTCCGGGCGCAGGTAGCGCACGAAGAAGATGAAGCCGCTCAGCAGCACCAGCAGAATCAGAAAAAACAGATCGCGCAGCTTGCGGGCGGGAAAGACATTGGTGAGCGCCATGCTCAGCAAGACAGCCAGTGCCGTGGGAATAGAGAAGAAGGCAAGCAGCAACACCGGCGCCGCGGCGTAAAAGTGCCAGGGCGGCTCGAAGTACATCGCATAACCGAGCAGCACCGGCGTGAGAAAGATGAAGATCATCCAGGACGAACCGGCCAGGGTTTCCAGAAATTTTGAATAGAAAACCGACTCGCGCTTGACCGGCGTAGCGAAGACGAGATCCAGCTCGCGCGAGAGGAAATACACCGAGATCGCGACGATCACGTTGGAGTAGACCAGTACCGTCAGCGCCATGATGACGATCCAGCTCAGCACCTGTTTGCCGAACGCAGCAGCGGCGGTAGGGACGATGTGCTCCACACGCCAGAGGCCGCGCCAGACGCCGGCAAAGACGATCAGCCAGAAAAATGCACCCACTGCGCCGATGAACAGCGCGCGGGTGCGCGTCTGTCCGAAGCGGCGGAATCCGTTGCGGGCGCCCTGAATTTTCGGGCGAAGTAGCAGTGCGACCTGTTGCATACCGCCCCGGATCGTATCCGATCCCGGCGGCGTGGGCTATTGGGGACGCGGCCTTAGCCGGAGGCCGCAATTCTCGGGGAGACAGCGGAGAGAACAGAGATGGCCTGGTAGCCGATGCGGATGACGGCGTTGAGGTCGATGGGCTGACCGATGGCGTAGGATCCCGAGAGTCCGTCGATCACGGATTTTACGAGCTGCGCCAGCGTTGCGAGCTCTGGATCGATCTCGTCGAGCTTCATGGCGCTGAACAGCGGCATCGCATCGCCGCGTAGCGCGACGCCGATGGCGGCGACAATGGGGCGGTGGTAGTGCTCGACGAGCAGCGTGCGGATCTCTTCGTCGCGTACGGCGGCCTCGGTCATTACGAGCATGAACTTCGAGCTGCTTGGGCTCTTTTCGACAAAGCGGGCAAAGCGCTCGGCCACGCCCAGCAGGTCTTCGAGCCCCTGCGTGCGCGCAGTCCCGTCACCCAGCGCGATCTCCTGCACTTCTTCGAAATGGTGGCGGATGCAGTCGATGAACAGATCGCGCTTGCTCTCGTAGCGAAAGTAGATGGCGCCCTTGCTCAGGCCCGCACGCTCGGCAATGTCATTGATGCGCGCGGCTTCGTAGCCCTTTTCGATGAAAAGCGCTTCGGCTGCCTGCAGGATCTGTTCGCGCCGTTCCTCGTGGGAAAGGTGCCTGGTCACTTGGTATCCTCGCGGGTGAGAATGAACCACATGTCGTGCCACTTGCCCTGCTTGTGAACGCGGCCGATGCTCATGTGGGCGCTGATGCCCCACATCCAGTCGTGCGCTCCGCCATAGACGAAGCGTCCCAGGCGCGCGGCGGCGGGCAGAATCTTCGGCCAGCCGGGCATCTTCTGGGTGGGAGTCTTCGTGTAGTTGATGGCGAACTGCTTGAGCCCCTCGGGATTGTCGAGGACTTCACCCACGAAATAGCCCGGCCCAGTGAAGAGCTTGAAGGTCTGTTCGTTGTAGCCGGTGATCTCGTCGCCGATGCGGGCAAAGCGCTTCTGGAAGCGGTTGAAGGCCGGCGCGAAGTTGCGACCCTCGTGAATGACCTCGGTATTCACGCAGCCGTCTGGAACAAAGTAGGAGAGCTCGGTGGTGCGACCGTGGGCCATCTCGTAGAGCGCGCCCTGGAGCTTGCCGCCCACCGGGCCCATTTGGGCGACGCGCTCGGCGTGGCTCATGGCGTCGAGGGTTTTGGCGATCTCATCGATCGAGGCCTTTTCGCGTATTGCATCGGCCAGGGAAAATCGTGTATTCATGGGGCACCTCAAAAAAACCGGTTGGTCGGTTTGCAGACTCCCACATTCCCGGCCCCGCGTCAAGAGGTGGTTCGGGGTGCTCTGGAGGGTCCAGCCGGCGGGTTCTTCGCATCACCGGGGAGCCCCGAGGGACTGGTCCGGGGGCAAGCGATGGCTCACCATGGTGGGCACGCGAAAAGTCTGAGGAGGCGCAATGTTCGGATTCATTCTGGGCGCCCTGCTCGCCCTTGCGGCGGTGCGGGTCTTCGTTGGCTACGGCCGTTCCGGCGGATTTCGCTATCTCTCCGGCCGAGACGCCGCCGTGCTGGACGCCGTGGGTGAGGCCATGTTTCCCGCCGGCGGAGCCATCGCGGCCTCGGCTCGCGACGCAGGGCTGATCTCTTACATGGACGATTATTTTAGCTGGCACTCGCCGGCGAACCGTTTCCTGATGAAGCTGCTCTTCTTTTTGTTCGAGCACGCGACGCTCGTTTTCGGGCCGAGCCGCCGCCGGCTCTCCGCCCTCGATCCGCGCGCGCGTGAGGAATACCTGGCCGGGTGGGACGAGTCGCGTTTCTACCTGCGACGAATGGCCTTTCAGAGCCTGCGGGCGATGGTGACCATGGCGTACCTGGCATCGGCCGAGGTCGAAGCGCACCTGGGCGTCGCCCGCCCGCACGCCTGTCAGGAGAAAGCGCTGATCCAATGAGTGACATCGACGCGATCTACGAAGGCATTCGCGAATACGCCGACTATGCCGGACCCGTGCGCGAGTCCTGCGACGTGGTGATTGTGGGTTCGGGCCCCACCGGCGCGGTGGCGGCCTATAACCTAGCGGAAATGGGACTCGATGTGATCCTGCTCGAAGCCGGGCCCGTGCGCCGCCCGCGGGACTTCACCACCGACGGCGCGCGCACCCTGGCGGAGGTCTGCTACGAGGGCGGCCTGCGCGCCATGCAGGGCAAGACTTTTCTTCCCACCATGCAGGCGCGCGTGCTGGGAGGCGGCTCCCACATCAACTCGGCCATCTGCGTGCGCACGCCCCAGTTCTGTTTCGACGACTGGAAGCGCAGCTACGGCGTCGATACCATCAACCGTGAAGTTCTTGAGCCCCACTACGACCGCGTCGAGGATTTCCTTGGCGTCGAACCCACGCGCGAGGAATTCCTGGGCCGCAAGAACACGCTCTTTCGAGAGGCCTGCGACGCCATCGGAATCTCCAGCGAACCGATGCGCCGCAACGTGGTCGACTGCAACGGCTGCGCCGAGTGTTTTACCGGCTGCCCGGATCGCTCGAAGAAGAGCATGGAAGTGAGCTACATCCCGGCCGCCGTGAAGAAGGGCCTGCGGGTGATGACCAGCATCCAGGTTGAGCAGCTCCTCCACAACGGGCGCGCCGCGACCGGCATCAAGGGCAGCGTGGTGGAGCCAAAGACCAACCGCGCATCCTATCCGGTGGAGATCAAGGCGAAAGCGACGATCCTTGCGGCCGGATGCCTTGCGACACCGGTCATTCTGCAGAAGAGCAACGCGCCCGATCCGGCGCAGCTCATCGGCAGGGACCTGCAGGCCCACCCGGGCGCGGCGCTCATGGGTGTGTTTCCCGATCCGGTCGATCCCTGGTTTGGCGCGACGCAGGGCTACCAGTCGCTTGCAAGACTGGAACGCGGCTACAAGCTCGAAGTCCTCTGGGCCCCGCCGGCGCTGCTTGCCGTTCGCCTGCCGGGATTCGGTGCGGAGCTCAAGGAACACCTCAATCAGCTTCGCTACAGTGCATTCTGGGACGCCTTTTTTGCACTCAAACACTCGAAGGGTTCAGTGCGCGCCAAAAAGGGCAAGAGCATGAACCCGAGCGTGAAATATCACATCTCACCGGCCGACATGCCCCAGATCAAGGAAGGGCTCGTCACGCTTGCCGAGCTTTTCTTCGCCGCCGGTGCAACGAAAATCATTCCCGGAATCTACGGGGTGCCGCCGGTGATGGAAGCCAGGGACGGCGTCGATGTGCTGCGCAACGCAGATTTAAGACCCGAACACGTGGTACTCGCTGCCACGCATCTTTTCAGCTCGACGCGCATGGGTCCCGATGCGGGCAACAGCGTCGTGGACGAAGCCGGGCAGATGCACCAGCTCAAGGACTGCTACATCCTCGATACCGGAATCATGCCGCGAAGCCCCGCGGTCAATCCGATGCTCACTGGAATGGCAATGGCGGACCGGATGGCCCAGGAAATCGGGCGGCGCTATTCCTGATCGGAGGCCGCGCGTTTTTCGTTTTCTTCGACCATGGAGCGGATCACATAGCGCAGCCACGAGGAGCGGCCCGCGCCGCCAAAGAGCAGGCGGATGTCTTCGTAGAGCGCCTTGTCCTGAATGAGCGCACCGAGTGTGCCCTCACCCTCGCGCAGTGCGCGGCTGACCTGCGCGATGTCGGCGCTGGCGGTGCGCAGCTCGGCAACGGTCCTGGCCAGATCGGCGCCCATGACCTTTTCGCCCTCATCATAAAACATGCGGTGTGCCAGCCCGTCGCCCGTTTTCACCTGCGTCGTGATCGCCTGGAGATCGGCTGCCAGGCCGTCGAGCTTGATGATCGTCTCAGCCAGATCCTCGCCATAAACCAGCGTATGCAGACTCCCCTTGCCGGCGCGAACTTCCTTGAGAATGTCATCGAAGTAGAGCGATGCATCCGCCAGATGATCCGAAGCGCGGGCGAGATCCTTGAGAATCCCCTTGTGCGCGTCCTCATAAATGATCGCGTGGATGAAGCCTTTGCCGTCGCGGATTTCCTCGACGAGCGCGCGTGCCGCGTCGATTCCCCGTGAGAGATTTTCAGCAGTTTTGGGCTGAGCATAAAGCTCGACGGCTTCACTGATTTTGCCGCTGGCCTCGCGAATGTTGGTCATGATGTCTTCGAACTGGTCATAGACCTCGCCGATGTCGAAGGGGGCCTGGCCCTCGATGTATTGGGCTTCGCGAATGGTGCCGAGCTGCAGATTGCCCTGCAGAATCTCAATGTACTTGTCGCCCAGAAGGCCGAGCTGGCGGATCTGGGCCTTGGCGTCGCGACCGATGCGGTCGGCGGCGCTGGAACTGATTTCGATGGTGACGATGACGGGTTTTTCGGTCTGGGTCTCGGCGAAGCTGATGTTGTAGACCGAGCCGATGTCCACGCCGGCAAGACGCACGGGAGCGCCCTCGAGCAGGCCGCCGATGGAGGAAAAGCGGCTGCTGACCTGCACGCGGCGGGAAAAGGGTTCGCCCTTGCCGCCCACGAAGAGCAGGCCGATCGTGAAGACAGCGATGCCGCCCAGGACGAACACGCCGACGAGCAGGTTGTTGCGTGCTGTGTTCTTCGCCATTGCCCTTTGTTTCCCCTCGGCCATTGTGGCCCATCACGCCGCGTTTGTTGAACGCGCGCGGCAACTTCCTTAAATCGGCGCCGTCCCCTCGATGAACTGACGGACGATCAGCGGTCCGCTCTCGCGCAGCTCCTCGGGCGCTCCGACCGCCGCGATTTCCCCCTCCCAGATGAGGGCCGCCCGGTCACAGGCCCCGAATACCGTGGGCAGCTCGTGGGTGACGATGATGCTGGTGACGCCGATCTTTTCCTGCAATGAACGGATGAGCTCGTTGATGCGTCGGATGTTGGTGGGATCGAGCCCGGTGGTGGGCTCGTCGTAGAGGATCACCTTGGGCTCGGTCGCAATGGCGCGGGCCAGCGCCACGCGTTTCTTCATTCCGCCCGAGAGCTCGTCGGGCCACTTGTTCTCGATTCCCGGGAGTCCCACCAGTGAGAGTTTCTCGGCAACAATGTCGGGAATTTCGTGTTCATCGGCCAGGTGCTGCTCGCGAAGCGGATAGGCGATGTTGTCGAACACGCTGAGCGCGTCGAAG
Organism: Chrysiogenia bacterium; assembly: GCA_020434085.1. Taxonomy (NCBI): domain Bacteria; kingdom Pseudomonadati; phylum Chrysiogenota; class Chrysiogenia; species Chrysiogenia bacterium. The sequence goes on from JAGRBM010000258.1 coordinate 11,395, forward strand.
AGCGCGCCGCCCTGGAAGAGCATGTTCATGTCCCGGCGGATTACCGTCATCTCGCGCTCGCTCAGGTCGGTGAGGTCCTGCCCCTCGAACCAGATCTCTCCATCGGTGGAAGGGAGCAGTCCGATGAGGACCTTCAGGAGTACGCTTTTGCCGCAGCCCGAGGGCCCCAGAATCGAAATGGTCTCGCCGGGAATGATGTCGAGACTGATCGAGCGATGCACCAGCAGATCGCCGAGCTGCGTGCGCAAGTTTTTGAAAGAAATGATGGGCTCTGGCTTCTCACCCATGGCTCACCATCCCACCAGCAAAAAGAGCTTGGAGAGCAGAAAATCCGAGATGAGCACAAGCACCAGCGCAACCACTACCGTGGTTTTTGTCGCGCGGCCAAGACCCACAGTGCCGCCGCGGGTCTGCAGGCCTTCCTTGCAGGCGACGAGCCCGACAAAGGCGCCGAAGAAGATTGTCTTGCCCACGCCGCTGGCGACGTCGCGCACCTTCAGGCTGCGCAGCACGGATTCCATGAAGAAGCGCGAGCCGACGCCGGATTCAAGATACGAAATGAGCATGCCGCCCGCGACGCCGATCAGATCGGCAAGAATTGTGAGGATCGGAAAGACGATGATGCACGCGAGAACGCGTGGGACGACGAGGCGGCGGATCGGGTCCGAGCCCAGCGCGCGGAGTGCATCGATCTGCTCGGTCACTGCCATCGACCCAATTTCGGCGGTCATGCCGGCACCCACGCGGCCGCCTACCAGCAGGCTCACGAGTACGGGGGAGAGCTCGCGCACCAGTGCAAAGGCGACGATGATCCCGACGTAGGTCTTCGCGCCAAAGCGCGCCAGGCCGTAGGAGAGCTGGAGTGCGACCGCCATGCCGGTGAAGGCCGCCGTGATGAGCGCGACGAACAGGGACTTGGCGCCGATCTCGATGACCTGTTCGACAAACAGGTCCCAGTCGCGCCGGTCCCACTTGTGGAAGAGCCGCTGGAAAAAGCCGAGCGTGAGATAGGTGAACTCCGCGACATAGTCGGTGAGTGCGATGAAGCGGCTGCCGACGCCGCTCACGCCCGAGCGCACCGGGCGCACGACCGCATCCTCGACGAGTTCATTCAGCAAGACGGAATCCCTCCAGCAGACTGATGAAGGCGGGCCGCGCCTCGTCGAAATGTTCCGGCGGGGCGACGAGGGTGAAATCGAAAATGCAGCGATTCTTCTTGAGCACCCGCACCCAGATGTGCACGGGCACGCCGTCGAGCTTGGCGTCGGCTTCGAGATCAAGCGCCTCGCGCTCGGCGAACTGGATCGTCTTTTCCCGGAGAATTTCGCGATCGGTAAAGCCCCAGAGCAGATCACGCGCCAGGTTCTGCAGACGCGCCTCGCTGTAGCGGGCGCAGACTGAGCGAACGCTGATAAGCGCCTTGTGTTCCTTGGAGTAATAGGCGGCGTCGCCTTTTTCGCCCTCCTGGAACTCCCAGTTGCTGGGAAGCGGGCCGAGTTCGTAATTCACGCGCGGGCTTTCGAAGCGACGGCCCACCATGCGCCCGGGGGCCTCCTGCGCGCCTTCCCTGGGCGGAGAACCGATGAAGGTACGCACGAGATATTCTCCGCACCCGGACATGCCGAGGGCGGCGATCAGGGCGCCGAGGCTCAGAACTCGCTGAAGGTGTCTCCGAAGGTGCACAACCAAGAATTACACCGGGGCGGGGGCTCTGTAAATGCGTCTCTTGTTTCGCTCAGTTGGCCTGTGGGTCCCCGGCGAGTCGGGGATCGGCGCCCATCTCGGGATGGGTGTGGGCCAGCACTCCGGCCGAAACCAGCCGGAATCCCCTGGCTTCGACGCCGGGGATCTCCCGTTCGAGCACCTCGAGCGTCTCGGGGTGGGGGTGGCCGATGGCCACGGCCGAGCCCTGCTCGCGTGCAATACGCAGCAGGGCCTCGAACTGGCGGGAGACGAAGTCGACGGTTTGTTCGTGATCGAGAAACACGTCGCGCTGCACGGTGCGAAGTCCCATTTCTGCTGCAACCTGGAATCCCACGGCATCGGCGTGGGTGCGTGAATCGAGAAAATAGAACCCGCGCGAGAGCAGGGGCGCGAGTGCTGCGTGCATGAGCGGCGAATTCTGGGTGAAGGCCGATCCCATGTGGTTGTTCATCCCCGTAATGCCGGGAAAATGGGAGAGATTCTGCTCCACTTTTTCGGCGACCTTCTGGGGCTTCATGTCGAGGAACACACCGCCGGGACCCGGATCGATGTGCTTTGTACGGAAGCTATCGCTCCCCTTGAACAGGGGGACCTGCGCGGGAAGCGGCTCCATGGGCTGGTGGAGAATGAGTTCGCGCCCGTCCCGGATCACCAGCGCGGCGGCTTCGTCGCTGAACTTGCGCCCGGGCAGGACCGCGAAGGTCATTGGAACCTGGAGAGCGAGCAGCCGCTCCACAGCGGCCAAGTCATAACCCAGATCGTCGATCACAATGGCGACAAGGGGAACGTCGGATTTCGGAAACGCTTCGGCCGGCGGCGCGGAATCCGCCGGACTCGACGGGGCGATGTCGGGCAAGCGGGCTTCCTCATAGACCGGCGGCGAAGAAAGCACGCGGGCCTTGAGCCGGTAGTACCCGCGTTGCAGTCGCGGGTGGGAAATTGCCAGCAGGGCAAGCCCCACCGTCGCGATGAGCAACGGCCCCAGCAGCAGCCACGTCGGCAGGCTGGGCGGGTGCTGCGACCCGGGTGAGTCTGTGGGTTCCCCGCTCAAAGCAATCAGTCGTCTCCGCGCCTTCTCCGGCGCTCCTTACTGGGCAGCGGCGCCCTCTGTGGCCGCGCGCTTGCGGTGGGCCTTGTCGAAGATGGCATAGCTCTCTACGAGCTGCAGGGCCCGGGTGAGCTGGATGTCGGCCAGCCACCAGGCCTGTTCGGCCTCGCCCTTGTCCTGCTCGCCGGACTGCCCGTTCTGGAGGTGGCCGCGCAGGTCGGCTTCGCGCCGGCGGCGACTCTCCTTCATCAGCGCCGACTCGGCCTTGCCCACCAGGAAGTCGGGCTCAATCCCGCGCGCCTGAATCAGGCGTCCATTGGGCGTGTAATAGAAGGCCGTTGTCAGGCGCAGGGCCGAGCCGTCGTCGAGTTTGATGATCGTCTGCACCGAGCCCTTGCCGAAGGTGGGCTCGCCCACCAGCACGGCGCGGCCATGGTCCTGCAAGGCGCCCGCGACGATTTCGGAGGCCGAGGCACTGCCACCGTCGACGAGCACGACCAGCGGATATTCGCGCGGCGTCTTGTTGGGCGTCGCGGCGAACTGCTGGCGCTGGGATGCGTCCCGTCCCTTGGTGGAGACGACAATGCCCGAGTTGAGGAAGGTATCGCTGACCGAGACGGCCTGATCGAGGAGGCCGCCCGGATTCTGGCGCAGATCCATGACCACGCCCGAGAGCGGGCCCTTGTTCTCTTCGCTCAGCTTGTCGAGCGCCTTTTCGAGCTGGCTCGTCGTGTCTTCCTGGAAAACGGAGATGCGCACGTAACCGTAGCCAGGGTCGAGCATCTTGGAGCGCACGCTCTTTACGCGAATGACTTCGCGGGTGAGGGTGAACTCTTTGGGATCATCCCAGCCCTCGCGCAGCACTTCGATGGTGACGTCGGTTCCGGGGTCGCCCTTGAGAAGCTCGACTGCCTCGTCGAGTCGAAGCTGATCGGTCGAGGTGTCCTCGATCGTGACGATGAGGTCGCCGGGCTCCAGTCCCGCGCGGGAGGCGGGCGTATCCTCGATCGGGGTCACGATCATGAGGACGCCGCCGCGCTGGGTGACTTCCATTCCGAGGCCGCCGAACTTGCCGCTGGTGGATTCCGAGAAGGCCTGGAATTCTTCACTCGTGATGTAGGAGCTGTGGGGGTCGAGGTGTTCGAGCATCCCGCGAATGGCGTTGTCGACGAGTTCATCGAAAGGAACGGGCTCTACATAACCATCGCGCACGACTTTGAAGGCCTTCGAGAGAATGCGCAGGCGCTCGTAGGTCTCATCATCGGCTGCCGCCGCGACCGTTCGGGCAAACAGGGCCAGACCGAGGAGGCCGGCCACGAGGAACCATCGACGGCGAGGACTGTTCTGGTTGGATTTCATCTTCACTTCCTTGCCCGTGCGCATCCAGAGCCGAAACGCATCGTGTCGGGGTTGCGGCAGTCTACTCCATCAGCAGCCAGCCGGAAGGGTCGAGGGCCTGTCCTTTTTCGCGGATCTCGAAGTAGCAGGACGGGCCTTTCAGAGAGCCGGAATCGCCCACCGTGGCGACGATCTCTCGGGCTTCGACGGGATCACCCACCTGCTTCTTCAGGTCCCGGCAATGGGCATACAGCGTATAAAAATTGTCGCCATGGTCGATGATCAGCAGGTTGCCATAGCCCTTGAACCGGTCGGCGAAAATCACAACGCCGCCGAAGACTGCTTCGATGTCGGCGCCGGGCTTGGCGGCGAACTCTACCCCGTTGTTGAAGGTCACCGTGCCGAAGCGTTCGTTGATGTTTTTGCCAAAACGTGCGAGCACCTTGCCCGGCACCGGCGGGATCAGGCTGCCGCGATAATCGGCGAACTGCAGCGAACCGGCCTTGTTCTGGAGGAGCGCCTGACTGCGAATGCGCTTGCTGATGGTTTCGAGAAGAAGCTCCAGCCTGCGTGATTGCTCGTCGAGTTCGGAGACCACCTGCTCGTAGTTGGCCTTTTCGCGCTGCACGGAGCGGACGATTTTCAGGCGGTTGTCGCGCTCGACAAGTGCCGCATCCCGATTCTTCTTGAGCGCCTGCTGCTTGTCTTCGAGTTCGATGCGCTGCTCGTCAAGTTCGGTTTCGAGCCGCGAGAGATCGGCGAGCAGGGCCTTGTATTGTTCGACCCTTTCTGCGTCCTGTTCGAGGATCAGGCCCAGTGAGTGCCGTTGGCGTTGCAGGTCGGAAATGCTCGCGGAGCTGAGCAACACACGCAGCGAGCCGGTGGGTCCGAGCTTGTAGAGTCCGACCAGACGCTTGGCGAGCGCTGCGCGTTCGAGTTCGAGTTCTTCTTTTTTGACCTCGATGGCCCGTTTATTGGCAGCGATGTCTTTTTTGAGTTTCTTGATGCGCGCCGAGAGCTTGCGCTCGGCGCGTTGCAGGCGTGCCAGCTCGCGTTCGGTGCCTTCGAGCAGATCGAGCACGCTTTTTTCTTTTTTGGCGACCTGCTCGAGACGTTCCTGCTCACCGGCGAGAAGGTTGCGCAGCTCGGTGAGTTCCTTGCGGCGCTCACTGGCCTGTTCCTGCAGGTCATTCACGCCGGAGGGATTGCCCTGCGCGTGCGCAACCAGGGGCACAAGCACGAGCGCCAGTGCCGCGCAACAGATTCCCCGGCGAAGGGCGCGCACCAGTCTAGACCTCCAGGTGGCGACCGGTGGCCACGAAGCTGGCGATCAGGCCGAGCCCCAGGCTGCCGCCCACGAGCATGGCAATCTGCGTCGTGCCCAGGAACACCGGATCGAAAACGCCGAAAAACCCGGCAAGGCTCTGCGCGAAGTGGACGAAGACCGTTGCGTGAAGTCCGTACAAAAGTCCTAGCGCGAGCATCGATGCGACGAGTCCCTGGAAAAGTCCTTCCAGCAGGAACGGCGTGCGCACGAAGTGGTCGGTCGCGCCCACGAGTTTGAGAATTTCGATCTCGTCCTTGCGCGCGTAGACGGTGAGCATGATGAGGTTGGAAACAGAACTCCAGCCCACGAAGATTAAGATGACACCAATGCCAAGTCCCAGTGTGGAAACCAGATCGAGGAAGGTGCGGTAGCGCTCCACCCATTCCTGACCGAACTGGACTTCGCGCACGCCGTCAATTGCGCCGATCTGGGCGGCGAGCGCCGTGACTTCGGGCGCGGTGCGCCGCTCGGGTGGAAGCCGGATCTCGATGGAGGCAGGCAGCGGGTTGCCTTCGAGCCCGTCGAGAATGCCGACGAGGCCTCCCAGATCCTGTCGGAAGCGCCGCATCGCAAGTGCTTCGGAGACGTAGGTCGTGCGCTCGACTTCGGGAAGTTTCTCGAGGTTCTGCGCCAGCTCCACGCGCTTGTCTTCGGGCAGCTTGGGATCGAGATAGGCGGTAACCTGCAGGTCCTCGCCCCATTTGGTGAGCAGCACTTCGAGGTTGCGCGAGAGCATGGCGAAGACGCCAAGAACGACGAGCATGAGCGCAAAGCCCGTGACGATACGCAGATTGAGCGCCCATTCTTCTCGAATGTTGCGCAGCGTGCGGAAGAGAAAGTAGAGGAGCGCGCGCATCAGCGGGTGTCCTCCACAGGATCGGCACCAACGACGATGCGCCCGTTTTTCAGGCCGATCACGCGCTTGTTCATCGACTTGATGAGCGCCCGGTCATGCGATGCGATGACGACAGTGGTGCCGCGCGCGTTCACTTCGCGAAAGAGCTTGAAGATTTCCACCGTGATCTCGGGATCGAGATTACCGGTGGGCTCGTCGGCCAGCAGTAACACGGGATCGGTGATCAGCGCGCGCGCGATGGCGACGCGCTGCTGCTCACCACCGGAGAGGCGTGGCGGGTAGGAATCAAGCCGGTGTTGCAGGTGCACCTGCTTGAGCATCTTGAGCACGCGTGGCCGGATCTCTTTGGCCGAGTGTCCGAGCACTTCGAGTGCCACGGCAACGTTCTCATAGATCGTCCGGTTGTCGATGAGCTTGAAGTCCTGGAACACCACGCCGATGTGGCGGCGCAGGTAGGGGATGTTGCGCTGGTTGAGGCGCGCCAGGTTGATGTTGTTGAGAATGATCTGGCCCTTCGTCGCCTTTTCAGCAGCGAAAAGCAGGCGCATCAGTGTCGTCTTGCCCGCGCCCGAAGGGCCGGTAATGAAGCAGAATTCGCCCTTCTTGATGCGCAGATTCACATCGGTAAGGGCTTCCACGTCGCGCTGATAGCGCTTGTGCACGTGGAATAACTGAACCATGTCGGCGCCGCGGTCTAATGCCATCGGAATTCTCGACAAACGCTAGAAAAAGTAGCGGAAGCCCCCGGTCATCTGTCCCTGCACCACCGAATCGCGGTGCGGGTCCTTGTCGTCGAAATCGAGATAAAGCACGCCGCCTTCGAAAAAGAGCACCGCGTGGCGGCCCATGTCGAGGTTCAGTCCCCACAGGAAGTTGGCCTGCAGGAACTCCGTCCCGTCGTTTTTGTCGAAGAGCGCGCCCACGCCCACATCTCCCGCGATGTAGGGCTCGAGCCAGAGGTCGGGGATCTCGCCGTTGTAGAACTTGAAGGGATGGAGCACCAGGCCGGCGGTGAAGCTCCACGCGTCGTCGGGCCGTCCGCGGGGAATCGGCGGCGGATCCAGCACACCGAAATACTGGTTGCGAAGGCGAAGCGTGATGACGTCTTTGACCCGCATCCCGATTCCAAAACCGCCGTGGGCGGAGTTGAAGAATTCCTTGTTGGCCCAGCCGGCAAAGAACTCAGGGCCGAATTCCACGGTGCGGTCGACGTCGTCGATTTTTTCACCCGACTGGGCAAACGCAGACCGGGGAGAGAGCGCGGCTGCAACGAAAATCGTGGCAAGGATGAGAGCAAGCGCAAGGCTGCGAGCGAGGGGGGTGCTCATTGGTGGTGCAGTCTTTCAGGTCCAACCGGCGCACTGCTTCGCCGATTCTGGATCCGTGTCTGCCCTCACCGGATACCAAAAGACGCTGGGCGTTTAACCGCCCGTCCGAATGACAACCCTGCGCGCGACGCTACTTTTCGTCCTGCGCAAGGTAGGAAAGAATCACTTCGTCGAGGCTGCGGTCGCTGATGAGATCGCCGCCAAAGGGGCTCTCCACATCGTCGCCCTTGTCGATATCGATGGTCTTGGCCTCGGGGGGCGCGGGCGTCGGTGCCGGTGCTTCGGGTACCTGACTGGCCTCCATGCCCTTGGCCTTGTCGAAGAGTCCGCCCTTGAGGTCGCGCAGCATCTGCTTGTGCTGCTCCTGCATGAGCTCGCGAACCACTTCGTTGAGGTTTTCGTTCTTGACGATGTCGGCGTACGAAGTCTTGCGCCGGGCAAGGATGTTTCCACCCTTATAGAGCAACGTGATGATGTGCGGATTCTCCACACCCGAATCCTCGGTCTGGATGTGGTAGATCTCCTCGTGGTACTTGATGTTGTGGTTGTACCCAGGCAGCATGGCTGCTCAATCTCCGACGTGAAATGCACGCACGCGCACTGTGGCCGTTCAGGTGCGCTCGGCCAAGTGCCTCAAATCATAAAGGAAAACTATAACCGGAGCGAGGCGGGTTCTACAAACCCGCCGGTTGATTGCGTGCACGGGCCGAGAGCAGGGCATCGAGCAGCACGCAGGCGACCATGGCTTCGGCGACGGGAATGGCCCGGGGCAGCACGCAGGGGTCGTGGCGGCCTTCCACCTTGATGGTGGCAGCCTCGCCGCTGCGCGTCACAGTGGCCTGATCCTGGGCAATGCTGGCCGTGGGCTTGATCGCCACGCGGCAGACGATGTCCTGGCCGCTGCTGATTCCGCCCAACACGCCGCCGGCATGGTTGCTGCGGAATTTCACGCCCCCCTTGCCGTCGGGTTCCATTTCGTCGTTGTGCTCGCTGCCGCGCATGGTGACGCAGTCGAAACCGCTGCCGATCTCCACGCCCTTGGCGGCGTTGAGGTTCATCAGGGCCTCGGCGAGCTTCGAATCCAGCCGCGCGTAGACCGGATCACCCAGGCCCACGGGGACCCCGAGAGCCACGACTTCGAGCACGCCGCCGATCGAGTCTGTTTCCTTGCGGACCTTCTCGATGAGCGCGACCATCTTTTCGGCAGCCGCCGCGTCGGCGCAGCGCACGGGGTTCTGCTCAATCACGTCGAAATCGGTTGTTTCGGCCACCACCTCGCCGACCTGCCTGGTGTAGGCGACGACCCTTACGCCCAGGGGGGCGAGAATCTTCATGGCCAGGGTGCCGGCCACCACGCGGCCGATCATTTCGCGCGCACTGGAGCGCCCGCCGCCGCGGTGATCGCGGATGCCGTATTTCTTGTCGTAGACGTAGTCGGCGTGGCCGGGGCGCCACTTGTCCTCGATCTCGTCGTACTTGGTGCTCTGGGCGTCCTTGTTCCAGACCATGACGGAAATCGGATGGCCGGTGGTCTTGCCGCGAAACACGCCCGAGAGGATCTGGCAGGTATCGGATTCCTGGCGCTGGGTGACGACCTTGCTCTGGCCCGGACGGCGGCGGTCGAGCTGAACCTGCAGCTCTTCCTCGGAGATATCGATCCCCGCCGGACAGCCGTCGATGACCACGCCCACGGCGGGTCCATGGGACTCGCCCCAGGTGGTGAAGCGGTAGAGTTGTCCGAAAGTGTTCACGCGAGCCTCGGCTCCCTTGCCGTGCGCCGCGGGGCGCAGGAGAGGGATACTAGACCGAACCGGGCGTGCGAGAAAGTCTCAGCTTGCCGGGCCTGATTCAAAGGGAGGCTCGCCCGCCGCCTCAAAGAGGTAGTGGGTGCCATCGAAGTTGCGGGCTACCGCGCCCAGCTCTTCGAGCACCTCGAGATTGCCCAGCACCTCGCAGGCGATGAGGAAGCCCTTGATGGGCGGGACCTTCGGGAAGAGAAGCTGGCCCAGGCTACTGACGTTCTGGGGGCCGTTTTCCTTGAGGAGATTCCACATCTTGAGTTGGCGCTTGTCGAAAAAGCGCATGAGGCTCTCGATCACCCGCTGGTGCCCGACAAAGGGAGCGCCGTGCCCTGGCAGTACGCAGTCGAAGCTCATCTCGCCCACGCGGCGCACCTGTTCGTAGTAACTGACCAGCGAGCGGAACTTGCTTTCGAAATCCGCCTCACCCTCTTCGCCCAGGTCCAGTACCGGGCTGGGGCTGGTTTCCTGAAGCAGGTGGTCGTTGGAGAAAAGAAAGCGGCGCTCGGGCTCATGCAGGCAGATCAGCCCGTAGGTGTGTCCGGGGTTGTGCATCACTTCCAGGCCGAAATCCTCGAATTCGACCCGGTCGCCCTCGGCCAGGGTCTCGAATTCTTCAAAGGGAGGGGCGATTCCCTTCACCATCTCGTGCATGCCCACCATGGTGGCGATGATCTGTTGGCCAAGGCCCAGCCGGGCGAAAAACTCCCGGTAGAGCGGGCCCATACGCTTGAGCCGCTCCTCGCGGCCCATGTCGAAGGCCTTGGCCTCTTTTTCCCCGACATAAATGGTCGCGCCCGAGAGCTTCTGCAGGCGCTTGGCAAAGCCCATGTGGTCGGGATGGGCGTGGGTGATGACAATGCGCTCGATCTGCTCGGGGCGGTATCCCAGTGCGTCGAGCTGGGTGTTGAAGGCTTTCCAGGAGTTGGGCATGTCCACGCCGCAGTCGACCATGGTGAGCGGCCCACCTTCCACGAGGTAGCTGTTTACCGTGGCGACTTCGTCAAAGGGAGTCGGTGTCTGGATCGGATGCACGCCGCGGGGGGCGTCGGTCATCTGCGCGCGCGGATACTGGGAGCCGTGGGGGAATTCCATCGCTGGGGGTCCTGTCGCTGGGCGGGTCGCCGCGAAGCTCCAACTATCGGAGGCAGTCTCGTCGGCGCCGGCGTTGATCAAACGACGGTTCGTCTGGAATTCATTGTGTTGACTCGCGAGTCAATTAGTCAAGAATTTGCTGAACGCAGCTCAGATCAGCCGCCTCCCACGAAGCGAACGATCTCGATCGCTGCGCCTTCCCGGACAGTGGTTTCGTCCCAGGCGCCGCGGGGGACGACCTGACGGTTCATCTCGACAGCGACCTGTTCGGGCTCGATTTTCAGATGCTCCAGGAGCCCTGCAATTGTAAATTCTTCAGTAATTTCAGTTGGTTCACCGTTAATCTGAATCTGCACAATTGCCGCCTTTCGCGGGAAAATTCACCGCACCAAAACCGGTTGACACGCCGCAGCGTGATCGGTTAGACACTGAATGAGCATTCATTCAGGCGGACCGCCCCGCCGATTCCGGATGCCCAGTCTAATAGGATGAGCCATTTCCGTCAGCAGGCCCCGGCAATTGTCCGGCGCGCACCCCGGAGACAAGAAGACTCCCATGGCCGACGAAAAGACCAACAAAGCCCGCGCAGAGAAACACGACCGCATTCTCTCGGCCGCCGCGAAGATCTTCGCGCGCAAGGGCTTCTTCAACGCGAAAATCAGCGAGATCGCTCGGGAAGCGCAGGTCGCCGATGGGACCATCTATCTCTACTTCAAGAGCAAGGACGACATCCTCATCCACCTCTTTGAGGAAATGATGGGCAACATTCTGGGGGCGCTGCGCCAGGAGATCGATGCCCCGGGGCTCGATTCCGTCCAGCGGATCGAGCGATTCATCCTCTTCCACCTCCATCTGGTGGAAACCCACCCGGACATGGCAGAGGTCATCACCATTGAGCTGCGCCAGAGCCACAAATTCATGAAGGAATACGTGCCCCGGCGTTTCTTCGATTATCTGGACGCCGTCAGCAACCTGATCATCGAGGGGCAGCGTGCCGGCATGATTCGCGACGACCTGGACCCCCGGATCACGAGAATCGCCCTGTTCGGGGCCCTGGACGAGGTCTCGCTCCAGTGGCTGCGGGCCAACAAGGAGCAGAAATTCTCCCTCAATGAGGCCGGCAGGCACCTCTCGCAGCTGTTTCTGCAGGGCTTGCAGGGCGCTCCGAAGGGGGCCGAACAGAGGTTGTCGGGCTAGGGGGGCCGTGCTACGGTGCGCCGCGATTTCGAAGGGCGCACCGGCAGCAGTGGCTGCAAGCGCTGCAACCCCGACATCAAACCAGACGATTTTGAGCGCGCCGGCAAACCCTGCTCAGGGCATAACACCGGCCGGACCTTGCCCCTCCCCGGGGGCTGTGTGATTGGGTAAGGCGCCGGGGGGCGCCGACTGAACAACAAGGGAAAGAACCGCCGGTTGACCACCGGTCGCGGATGAGGGCCCCGCCCGACTTCCCGGCCTGGCCACCAGGCGAGAAAGAAAAACGAGAACCGGCCGGAGGAACCGAGCCGGCCTTCCGAAGGAGGAACGCAGCGTGAATATTGTTGTCCTCGTCAAGCAAACGCCGGACACCGAGACGAAGCCCAAGATCGCGGGTGACGGCAAGAGCCTTGAGACAGGTGACGTGAAGTGGGTGATGAACCCTTATGATGAGTTCGCGGTCGAGGAAGCCCTCAAGACCAAGGAAAAGGCCGGCGGCGAAGTGACCGTCATCAGCGTCGGTCCCGATCGTTGTGTCGAAACCATCCGCACCGCACTGGCCATGGGCGCCGACAAGGGCGTTCAGGTGTGGGACGACTCTCTCGCCGGAGCCGATCCCTATGTGACCGCCAACGTGCTGGCCGCTGCGATCAAGAGCGTCGACGCCGACGTCGTGTTCGCGGGCAAGCAGGCCATCGATGACGACGCTGCCCAGACCATGAGCCGCGTTGCCGAGATCCTCGACGTTCCCCAGGCCAACATCGTCGTCAGCCTGGAGATCACCGGTGACGGCAAGGGCGCTACCTGCAAGGCCCAGCGCCGCGTCGAAGGCGGTGAGGAAGTCCTCGAGTTCACGCTCCCGGCACTTATCTCCGCCGAGAAGGGCCTCAACGAGCCCCGTTACGCTTCGCTTCCCGGCATCATGAAGGCCAAGAAGAAGCCCTTCGAGAAGAAGAGCCCCGCCGATCTGGGCGCTGATGCCGCCGCGCTCAGCGTCAAGCAGCAGGTCGTCGAGGCCAGCATTCCCGAACAGGCCCGTCGCAACACGATTCTTGACGGCGAAGTCCCCGCCGCAGCCGCGGAAATGGTTCGCCTGCTTCGCGAGGAAGCCAAGGTCATCTAAAGGGGCCGCCCCTTTGGTGACTTCTTGGAAGGAGATTTAAGAAAATGGCAGAAAAAGACGTTCTGATTTTCGCCGAACAACGCGGCGGAGAAGTGAAGAAGATTACCCGCCAGCTTGCCACCATCGGCAAGGAGCTGGCTGAGAAGAACGGCGGCGCGCTGACGGCCGTCATCGTGGGCAAGGGCATCGCCGGTGTCGGCGCCGCTCTTGGCAAGGTCGGCGTGTCCAAGACCTTCGTGGTCGAGGGCGACGACCTCGAGAATTACTCGACCGAAGGCTACACCAACGCGGTATGCAAGGTGATCGAGGCCGAAAAGCCCTCCATCGTGCTCACCGGTGCCACCGCCATGGGTCGTGACCTGGCTGCCCGCGTGGCGCAGCGCCTGAATTCCGGCCTCATCACCGACTGCGTCGGTCTTGAGATCAACGGTGACGGCAAGCTTCAGGGCACGCGCCCGGCGCTTTCGGGCAAGATCCAGCAGAAGGTCGTGATTCCCGAGGGCGTGCAGATCGCCTCGGTTCGCGCCAACACCTTCCCGGCGGCCGAAGAAACGGGCGGCGATTGCGAGACCGCAACCGTCGACGCCGGCAGCGCCAACATCCGCTGCAAGGTGGCCGAATTGCAGACCAAGGCAGGCGCCAAGGCCGACCTCACCGAAGCCGAGCGCATCGTCTCGGGCGGCCGCGCCCTCAAGAGCGCCGACAACTTCAAGATCATGGAAGATCTGGCCGACGTCATCGGTGCGACCGTGGGTGCCTCGCGCGCCGCGGTGGATTCGGGCTACGCCCCGCATGAAATGCAGATCGGTCAGACCGGCAAGGTCGTGAACCCGGAGCTCTACCTGGGCTTCGGCATCTCCGGCGCCATCCAGCACCTGGCCGGTATGCGCACCAGCAAGGTCATCTGCGCGATCAACAAGGATCCGGATGCCCCGATCTTCAAGATCGCCGACTACGGCATCGTGGACGACCTGTTCAACGTTGCTCCGGCGCTTACCGAAGAGTTCAAGAAGCTTCTGGCCGAGGGCTGATCCCCGGTCCGATTCGAATTGAATCAATGAAAAGCCCCGGTCCGAAGGACCGGGGCTTTTTTCTTGCGCGCGCTCTCGCCTAAAGTAGTGCGGTCAGGTTCAGCAGGGATCGAATCCGAAAGGAATCAGCAATGGGGCGGTTGCTACTGATGCTCGTGTGTCTGTTGCCGCTTGGCTGTGGCGGGGAAACCCTCGTTCGGGTCGTGCCCGGCACGATTGAGCCCGTCGCGCTCTCCCAGCCCCTGTTTTCGGCGAGCGGCATTCCCGGCGCGCTCTTTGATGAGTGTTCGGGCTCCAACGCAACTTTTTGTGACGGCGTTTTCGACTCCCTCCCGACAACCCGCTTCATCATCAACGTCGCCGGCGATACCGACAACAACGATCTCTATGGCGTGACGGTCGATCCCGACGGCGGCGGGCCGATGGGCGCGTGGACCTGCTACGACAACAGCAACACCAGTCCGCTGAGCAACACTCTCGTCGCGGCGAATATCATTGCGAACATCAACGACAACTCCTCGGGATGCGAGGTGACAAGCTGGGTCCAGGCAAAGGCCGGCAGCGTCGTCGTGCAGGCCCTCTCAGACACGGTCGAGCTGGGAACGAACATCATCGTCGGGGCCGGCGGCAATGCCGGAACGATGGGGCAGGTCGCGGTGACCAGGGAAGATTCGGACGCGCTTGCCGTGCTGCTCGATTTCGTGGAGCTACCTGCCGCGCAGGAAATTCTCGACTGCCATCTCGGGATCGCATCGGCGGGCATGGCCGAGGGGGACTGCGCCGAAGTGATTCTGGAACTGGAGCCTGGCGCCGATACTTCCTTTGAAGATCGCGCCATCGTGCAGGCCGCCGGGTGCGGAAACGTTGCGCAGGGCGGGATTGTTCGGCTGCTCAGCGAATTGACCGGCACATCCGACGACGCGGGAAACCTGCAGCAGGCGCCGGGCTACACAAAGCGCGACACACTCTCGTTTGAAGACTGCAGTTTCACCGCCGACGTGGGCGTTGCCGGAGGCAGTGGCGCAACAACGACGACGCTCTCGGGCAGTCTGGTCTGGACCGAGACTTTCGTGGATGAACCCAACGTGTCAACGCCGGCGACCCTCTCGCTCACAGGCAGCATCGGAATCGATGGCGACCTCGACGGCAACGCCGCTACCACGGGCGATCCGCTCTGGGAGGGTGGCATCGATTTCGACGTGCTGCGAAGTGACGATGGAATGAGCGTCACGGACTCGGGCGGTGCCTGTATGGGCGGGCTGCTCAATGCGGGGGCGGATGATTGCGCGGTCGGCGGGGTTTTTGTGCCCGCCGCGCAATGGCTCCCCTAGCGTTTTCGAAGGCCTCTGCCGCACCAGGGACAATTGTCCCAGTAATCACGCAATACGCCGTTGCCGCAGCCCGGGCAGCGCTCGCGGGTGCCGGCGACTTTCCATACACGCCGAACCTTTGTCTTGCACCACGGACAATAACGCATGTGGCGCATCAGCTCGCCGCCACATGCGCTGCAGTTGGCCTCATAGTGGCGGTCGGAATAGGAGCGATCACTGACGGGACCGATCGCCGCTCCGTGGCACCACGCGCAGTAGGTCCAGTCGAGTTTTACGCCGCGCTTACAACGTGGGCAGTGCGCCGGAAATCGGCTGGGTCCCTTGTATACTGCGCGCCGAACTCCGCACCAGGGGCAATTCTGCATCTGCTCGGAAACCGGACCGCCGCACTTGGAACACTTGTCGCGGATTTCGAGGTCCTTGCGATGTTCGCGCAGGAATTCGCGTTCGCGCATCTGCTTCCAGTTCTTGCTGTTGCCGTTGGGACTCGTTTTCTTTCGAGCCCGGCGACGCTGTCCCGCGGCAAAGCGAAGGGCCGCGGGCTTGAGTCGCTGAAATGCGGCCAGCATCTGCATGGCGTTGGAGAAGCGCTTGGAGTCGTCGATCTCGAGCGCCTTGCGAAGAAAGTCGATGAAGCCCGGCGGGACCTTTGTGCGAAGGCGCGCCATGCCCGGAAGCGGCCACTTGTAGGGCCAGCTCGGCAACTCTCCCGAGAGCATCTGGTAGATCACCAGTCCGGCGGAGAACACATCCGAGCGCACGGAGGGTTTCCCGAGCGCCTGCTCGGGTGCCATGTAACCCATCGTCCCGGCGCTGGTGCCTGTCTTGGTATGCAGGTTGACCTTGGCCACGCCAAAATCGGTGAGACGCAGAATGCCGCCGTGGAAGAGGATGATGTTGTCGGGTTTTACGTCGCAGTGAATGATGTGATGGGCGTGGGCATGGGCCAGCGCGGCGAGCAACTGCTCGGCATAATCCAGGCAGGTCCGCGTAGCGATGCGCGAATCCAGCCGCTCCTCAAGTGTTTCTTCGCCCAGCGGGTAAACGATGATGAACTGGCCGTCGAGAATCTCGGCATTTTTGATCGGCAGAATGCAGGGATGGTCAAGTGTTGCGACGATGCGCGCTTCCTTCTGGAAGTCACTCAATACCTCTGACTTCGTCCAGCTTTCATGCGGCACCTTGATGGCGACGTCGATTCCCTCGATGGTGTCATAGGCTTCATAGACGGAGGCAAAGCCGCCCTCGGCGAGGCGCCGACGGATTCGATACTTTCCAAGTTGTTGGCGAGCTTTCAGAGTTGCCATTGAGAGCCCAGGCGCGGGGTGCTTCCCGGCGCGGATCTGCTGGATTTAGCCGCCGGCAGCGCCGGCCTGCGCGCTGGGATTGTAGCGCTTGCTGACCGCCTGCGCGAAAAACTTTCGGCCCTCCTGCTGAAAATCCAGGTCCGGGTCGAGCAGCTTGGCGATCCCCTCGAAGACGATCATGGCGATGATGGTGGTGGCGAAATTCGGGTTGCTGCGCAGGCCGTGGCGGCGCTGGATGTCGAAAATAGCCCCGGAGAACTCGCTGACCTCGAAGTCCCCGGCCGCCACCGAGGCGTTGCGGGCCACCAGATCGACCACTTCCTTCTCGAAGGCCTCGGGCTTGAAGCTGCGGGCCTTCCAGGTAGACCCCTCCATGATGACCCGGGCGCACTCCTTGCCGTTGCCCGTGACCAGTCCAAAGAAAAAGTCGGTGTTGTCCTTGAAGTCCGAGTCCGAGAGCTCAGCCACCAGCCCAAGGTCCAGAAGGACGAAGGTGCCGTCCTTGAGAAAAAAGACGTTGCCCGGGTGCATGTCCGCGTGGATGAAACCGTCGCCGTAGATCATCTGGAAAAAGGAATGTGCCGCCGTGAGGGCCGCGCGCTGC
>JAGRBM010000259.1 GCA_020434085.1 Chrysiogenia bacterium
CGCGCTTGCCGCCGCCGGCGCCAAGGTCGCCATCTTCGACATGGCCGTCGCCAAGGCCAGGCCCGTTGCCGATGAAATCGGTGGGATCGCCGTCCAGTGCGATGTCTCCAGCGGCGAGAGCGCGGAAAAAGCCGTCGCCGAGGCGCGCGAGGCCCACGGCCCCTGCGGTATCGCGGTCAACTGCGCGGGCATCGGCATGGCGATGAAGACGCTCAACAAGGAAAATCCCCACGCGCTGAACATCTTTGAGAAAGTCATCAGCGTGAACCTGATCGGCACTTTCAACATCCTGCGGCTCGCCGCGGCCGACATGGCCACCCGCGAGCCCAATGACGAGGGCGAGCGCGGCGTGATCATCAACACCGCTTCCATCGCGGCCTTCGACGGCCAGATGGGACAGGCCGCCTACGCCGCATCGAAGGCCGGCGTTGCCGGAATGACGCTTCCGGTGGCGCGCGATCTCTCGCGCTACGGCATTCGCGTGATGACCATCGCGCCGGGCACCTTCGATACGCCCATGCTTGCACTGCTTCCCGAAAAGGCGCGTCAGAACCTGGCGGCGCAGGTCCCCTTCCCCTCGCGCCTTGGCCAGCCGAGCGACTACGCCCAGCTTGCGCTGGCGATCATCGACAATCCGATGCTCAACGGCGAGACGATCCGCATCGACGGCGCACTGCGGATGGGAATCAAGTAGCCCTCAGCAGGCTCAGGCGTCGCCCCGGAAGTGCTTGCCCGGAATTGGCACCTGACCCCCGAACGCTCCATGCTCCCGGGCATCGCCTTCATCGAGCGTTTCTTGAGCCGCCAAACTGCAAATCCAGTGGTTCTTGTTCACGCCGCCCATACAGTCAGGCTACAGTTACCCCTACCTTAAGGGGGCCGGGTTCTGGATGAGAAACACTTCCACGCGACTGGCACTGGCGGCAACCTTTCTCCTCTGCGCGCTGAGCGCCTGTCCGAAAGACGCTGTTCCGCCGTCGGTACCCGACACCTTTGTGGGCTCCCACCCCACCGAAGAATATGTCAGCCCCGGCGTCGTCACCACCTGGGACCCGCTGCGCACCAACGATGGGCTCACCATCGTCGTCGATGCCACGCAGGACATCATGTTCGTGATCGACATGGACGGCGAAGTGATTCGCGCGTTCCCGGTTTGGGATGAGGAGTTCCCGGTCTTCGACTATGCCAAGCCCCTGGACGGGGGATTGCTGGCCACATATCCGCGCATTTCACCGGAACCCGACCTGGGGAATCCGCTCAACCGCCAGCGCAAGTTTTTCGTTCTTGATGTGACCGACGGCCAACAACTCTACGACTGGTTCGGTGCCCCGATCCTCCAGCTCATCCACCACGACTACCACCTGCTTGAAAACGGTAACTACCTGATTCTCGCTTCGCCCTATCCGTTCTCCCACTGGTCGAACATCAGCGTCGCCAATGTGCGCGACGACGTGATTTTCGAGCTCGATCCCATAACCGGCGAGATCGTGTGGTACTAGAGCACCGCCGCCCACTACGACCAGCTCCCGGCGACGCAGGACCAACGGGACTTCATCGTGGACCAGACACGCGAGGACATCTTTCATACAAACTCGATCCACCCCCTGCCCGAAGCCGGCTACGACCTGGAGACGTTCCCGGAGTTCACGCCCGGCAACATTCTTGTGAGCGAGCGCGAATCGCACTTTGTCTTCATCATCGACCGCGTTACCGGCGACATTGTCTGGAGCCTTGACCATGACACGATCGGCAACCTCGGCCAGCACATGGCTCGCATGATTCCCACCGGCCTTCCCGGATCGGGAAACATCCTGCTCTTCGACAATGGGTGTTGTTCTGGATGGCCACGTACCGATCGTGGTTATTCGCGTGTGCTGGAGATCGATCCGGTCACCCAGAGCATCGTGTGGAGCTACGACCCCATGGTTCCCTTCAATAGCCCGATCCGCAGCGGCGCCCAGCGCCTGGCCAACGGCAACACCCTCATCAGCGCCTCGCAGGAAAATCGCACCTTTGAAGTCGCTCCCAATGGCGACATCGTGTGGGAATTCGTACAAACTTCAACGGAAGGCCACTACCGTTGCCATCGCGTGGACTACGAATGGCTCAATGGGGGCGAAGCCGGGCCGGTGACGCCATCGCCATGGTGATTTCGGTTCTGCAGGAGACGGGAATGAGCAGGTTGTTTCGTACATTTCTGATTGCCGCAACTCTGCTGATCGGCACGCTGAGTGCCGGATGTGACAACACCAACAACGCGGCGCTCCTTCTTGCGCAGCAGCCCGATCCAATCGCCTGGTCGAGTCCGGGATCGGTGACCTCCTATGATCCGGCAAAGGCATGGCAGGGCATCACGTTGCTTCAGGATCAGTCCCAGTCACGCCTGTTCGCAATTGCGATGAACGGCAACATCGTGGATGTGTGGGCGCCCTGGAGCGAGGAATTTTCGGCGCTGAGCTTTGCCAAACCCTATGAAGGCGGCATGTTCATGATGATGCCTGCGGTGGCACCGCCCATGCCAGGGAATTTCTTTCCCGCCAGGGAGGCGGCCCTGGTCAATCTCGATGGCACTCCCCTCTGGGAATGGTACGGGGCGCCCGGCCTTCAGATAATCCATCACGAGTTCACTCTGCTTGAAAACGGCAATGCTATGATTCTGGTTTCCCCCAAACCGGATGCCCACTTCCCGGACATCAGCCCCGAGGTCGTGCAGGACGACCTGCTTCTGGAAATCGACCCGACGACCGACGAGATCGTCTGGTCCTGGAGCACGGCGGCCCATTACTCCCAGCTTCCCTTTACCGCGATGCAACGAACCCTGATGCTCGATCAAACCATCAAAGATGTCTTCCACACCAATGCGTTCCACGTGATTCCCGACAACGACATCGACCACGGCATGTATCCCGAATTCACGCCCGGCAACATTCTGGTGAGCGAGCGGCAGACGAACTTCGTGTTCATCATTGACCGCGCCACCGGCGACATCGTCTGGAACCTCGATCACGACACGATCGGGAACATCGGCCAGCACATGATCCGCATGATCCCCAAGGGCCTTCCCGGCGCGGGCAACCTGCTTCTTTTTGACAACGGCTGCTGCGCGGGCCTGCCGGTGGCGTCACGAGGTACCTCACGCGTGCTGGAGATCGAGCCCGTCTCACAGGCCATCGTCTGGTCCTACGATCCGGGTGGTGAGTTTTACAGTGAGTATCGCAGCGGCGCCCAGCGCCTGCCCAACGGCAACACGCTCATCAGCGCCTCGCAGGATCAACGGATCTTCGAAGTGACGAGTGCGGGCGAAGTGGTGTGGGACTACCAGCAGACCGCCGCCAACGGGCACTACCGCGCCTACCGCGTGGATAGCGGCTGGCTCAGCGGCGGCGATACCGGACCGGTCACGCCCTTTCCCTGGTAAGACTCAGAGAAGACAGATCAAAGCGGTGGCGGCGGCCCAGGAATCGTGGAGCTGTGGTGGTTGAGGATCTCCCAGCCGTGCGGCGCCTTGGGATTGGGACGCAGCGTAATGGTAAAGCGCGCGGGAATTGTGCGCAGCTCGCCCTTGCTGTCGTTGTGCGTGAAGGTATAGACACCGCTCGTGCAGTAGCTCTCGACCACCTTGCGGATCTCGAGCTGGTTGAGCTCGGCCTTCAGGTTGGGAAGCGCCGTGAAGAACTTGAAGTAGTCGAGGATTCCCTCACGGGTGGTACGCAGGGTCTCCGAAAACGTCGGCCAGAGCATCCCGTCCTCGGCATACAGGGCCGTGGGGCGCTCCGGGTCGTTGTGCGAGATCTCATCCATCCAGAAGAGGATGAAGTCTTCGACTTCCTGTTTCGTATTGGCGGATACTTCGTACAATTTGTTTGCCTGGGCGCCCATGCGTCTTCCTCCTGAGCAGCGGCAATAACCTGCCCCAAGCAGGGCGCCGGGCGCAAGTGATTTCGTACGCGAAGGTGTATTTTTCGTGGCAGCGCATTACGCTTCGCACTTTTGAGCGCGGATGCGAAAAACTCAACGCGCCTTGAGTTTCTCCTCGATTCGCGGCCAGAGGGCGGCATCCACCGACCAGCGACCGGCCCCGGTAAGCAGCAATGTGAGGGCCGGCACCAGGTAGAGCAGCGCGAACTCTTTCTTGGCCCAGGGGTCGCCCCCATGCACCACGAGCACTGCCACCAGCATGGTAAATGCCAGCGGGATCGCCGCCAGCCGCGTGGCCGCGCCCAGCATGAGGAGCGCCGAGCAGCCCACCTCCGCCCCGATGGCCATTGCCAGCGCCAGCGAGGGGCTCATCCCGAACAGGCCGGGAAACTTCGGCACGACCTCGGAAAAATTCGCCAGCTTCCCCCAGCCGTGTCCGAACAGCATCATCGAGCCGATGCAAAGACGCAGCAGCAGCAGCCCGCCGTCGCGGGCCTTGTCCCTGAGTTCCTGTGAATACAACCAGTCCATGGGCAGGCGCCCCCCTCTCTCGTTTTGCTCACGTGTGTGCAATGTGAAGCACCGCTTCGCCGCGATGGACGAGCGGGTTGGTAGTCATTCCGATGATTCGTCCCGCACGACGCGCACGCATCACGGCCCGGCCCTCGCCGAACGCATCACGGATGCGACCGAGCGGCTGCCCCTCTTCGACCGGATCGCCCAGCCCCACCGTGAGACCGAGGATCCCGCTCGTGGAGGCGCGCGCCCAGTGGCTGCTGCGCGCGCGAAGCAGCGGGCCCTCCGGAGAAGGCACGTCGACACTGGTCATCTCCAGCGCGTGCAGCACGCGCAGCACACCGGCGACGCCCGCTTCGATGGCCTCCTCGTTGAAGCGCTGGGCTTCCCCCGCTTCATAGAGCAGTGTCGGAATTCCCTTGCGCGAGGCCGCCTGACGCAGCGACCCGTCGCGCTCGCCCGCGTGGAGCGTCACAATCGCGCCGAATGCCTCGGCCAGGCGGGAGGTTTCCTCATCATCGAGATTTGCGCGCACCTGCGGAAGATTGGTCCGGTTGTTTGAAGCGGTATGCAGATCGATGCCGAACTGCGAACGGCTGACCACCTCGCGCATGAACAGCGCCGCCAGGCGCGAGCCCAGCGACCCGCGCGGTGAGCCCGGGAACATGCGGTTGAGATCCCGGCGATCGGGCAGGTAGCGCGTCTGCTCAATGAAACCAAAGACGTTGACGATGGGCGTCGCGAGAATCGTGCCGTTAATGGTCTTGGAGCTCACCTCTTCGAGCACGCGCCGGATGATCTCGACCCCGTTGAGTTCATCCCCATGAATCGCGGCGCTCAGCCAGCAGACGGGCCCCTCCGCGCTCCCGTGCACAACGGTGATCGGCAGCGAAAGCGGCGTCCCTGTCGGCAGACGCGCCACCGGCAGCTCGATGCGCTGGCGTTTTCCCGCACGCACCTGCGTACCCGCAATGGTGAACGGTTCACGCGGTTTTTTGGGCGGTGGAGACATCGGGATTGATCTTACCCGCACATTCGCATGCGATGCACGAACAAAGTGAGTGCGCTAGCGCTCAAACGGTCCTCTGAGCCGGTCGCACTCCATGCTGAAGACGCCGACCAGCCAGCCGTCCTCATCGGTCTCGGGACGAACCCGCAAGGTCCCGTAAGCGGTGACCCGCATGTCCTTGTAGAGCGTCGCGCGGCGCTCCTCGCCCATGTCGGCGATCACCCACTCATCGACGTCGGGTTTGACGCCCCAGCAGCAGGCCGCGCGGCTGGGCACCATTGCGAAGCGGCGCACCCCCTCCATCGAGGCATCGAGCGGAATCATGAAGCCCTCAACGGCGACTTTTTTGCCGTCAAAGGCGAGCAGTTCGTCGGGAACTTTGAGTTCATAGGACTGGGGCGCGTCGCTCTGTTGCATCTCGAAGACGCCCGCGCGCTGGGGCTTCTCCCACTCGAAGCCGGCGAGGTAGGGGATCGGCACGCTGAGATAGCCGTTCTTGTCGGGCGCGCCCGGCGCGCTGATGCTCGCCAGGTCGGGCGTGCGAAAATCCGCGGGGACTTCCTCGCCGGGGCCGGGCCTGGGCGGCGCGTCGGCGGCGGGCTGAAGAAAAGCGCTCCCTCGCGGGATGGGGGCTGCCGGCGCTTCCATGAGGCGGCGTTCCTCGGCCATCTGCGCCTGGACGATCCACGTGACCAGTGCCGCACCCACCGCGCCCATGAGCGCGGGCTTGAGCCACCAGCCTTTTTTGGGAGTCTGTGTCATGACACTCAGGACACCGGCGTGAGGTTGCTCGCCACGTCCGTGCGATAGGCCTCATAGCCCGGCAGGAGACCGGCGAGCACGCCGAGCCCGGTGAAGCCCACCGGCACGAAGGCCAGCGCCGGGTGATAGCGGAAGATTTCGAGCACGACGCCGATCTGCTCGTGCATCAGGTTGCCCGCCAGCGTCACGATCACGAAGTAGACTCCGTAGCCCAGCACGCTGCCGAGCGCGGCGATGACGGTCGATTCGAGCACCAGCACCGAGAAGACCGTGCGCCGACGCGCCCCCAGCGCACGCAAAATGGCGAAGTCCCGCCGTCGCTGGGTGAGCGAGCCGTAGAGGCTGGCAAGCACCGACGCGATGGCCACCAGCACGACCAGATAGGCGATGGCCTGCAACACCAGATGCGCCCAGCCGATTTTCTCGAAGAGATCGCTCATCACCGCGCCGATGGGCCAGGCCAGCGTCGCGGTCTTGCCCTGCAGGTTGATGGCCTGATCGAGCGCAAATCCGTATGAGGCCGAAGTGAATTTGATCAGCACGGAGCTCACTTCCTTGTGTTCCTCGGGGATGGGCTGCGTGGGATCTGGGACAAAGGTTTCACCGCTGCCGCGCAGCACGTGGCCGGTCATGCGGTAGACGCCCTCGATGGGAATCCAGATCACCCGATCGACCGGCGTGCCGGTGGCCTTGAAGATCCCGACCACCACATAGTCCTCGGCGTGGCGCTGGGCTTCGTCGAAGTGCAGGCCGTGGTAGGGCTCGAACTCCATGCCGATCTTGAGCCCGGTGCGCCGGGCGACCGTCTCGCCGATGACGGCCTCGCGTCGGCCCGGATCGAAGGGGCGCCCGCCCGGAAGCAGCTCCAGTGTCTTGCCCTCGGCCGGCTCGAACTTCGTAAAGATCTCATCAGTGGTGCCGACAATGCGGTGCCCCTGGTAGTTGTCGCCGACGGCGTAGGGAATCGCCAGCTCCACGCGCGGATCGTCCTTGATGCGCTGGTAGATGCTCCAAGGAATGTTCCCCGCGGAAGTTTCGAGGTGAAAGACAGAATTGAGCACGAGCTGCAACTTCGAGCCGCGCGCGCCCAGCACCGCATCGAATGTCCCGGCACCAGAGGTGAAGGCGCGAAGCGCCTGCGCCTGAATCGAGAACACGGCCATGACGAGCCCGGCCGCCAGCGCAATCGAAGCGATGGCCACGCCGCTGGAGACCTTGTGGCGGCGCAGGCTGCGCCCGACCAGAAAGCCGACGCCCACTCTCACGCCACGCCCTCCAGATCGCTCACCGCGCGGTTGAGGCGCATGAGGTCCTCGCTACGCTCGAACTGCGCGGAGATGCGCTCGTCATGGGTTACCAGAAGCAGCGCCGCACCCTGCTCCCTACAGAGTTCGCGAATGAGCGCGAGCGATTCGCCCGCGTGATGGGGATCGAGATTGCCGGTGGGTTCATCGGCCAGGACGAGTTGTGGCGCCCCACAAAGTGCGCGCGCAAGCGCAACGCGCTGCTGCTGTCCGATGGAGAGCTGATTGGGAAAATAACCCGTGCGCCCGGCAAGCCCGACCCGGTCGAGCAGCTCGCGGGCGCGCGCTTCATCACTGCCCGCCCCGAACGCCATACCCAGCATCACGTTCTCAACCGCGGTGAGCCCCTGCAGCAGATTGAAACTCTGAAAGACGTAACCGATGTGCTCGGCGCGATAGCGATCACGCGCGCTCTCGCCGAGCGCGGCGATGTCCGTGCCGGCAACGAGGATCTCGCCCTCGTCGGCCTGCACGATGCCCGAGATCAGATGCAGGAAGGTCGTCTTGCCGCAGCCGCTCGTGCCGCGCAGGGCCACCTGCTCGCCCGCGGCCAATTCGAATTTGCGCACATCGAGCACGCACTGCGAGTCCCCGGCGGGGTCGACGTAGCTCTTCTTGAGCTCCGCGATCTTGAGCGCCTGCACTGCCATTGTCGTTTTAGAGGCACTCCGAGAAGCGAACGGGGGTGCCGAGCGCGCTGCCCAGAAGCTCGTCGTCGCGCATGACCACGTTGCCGCGAATGATCGTCGCGGTCGGCCAGCCGGTCACTTCCATGCCGTCGAAGGGAGTCCAGCCGCAGCGGCTCTCCATCCAGCCGTCGGTGATCGTGCCGCGCGCCTTGAGGTCCACCAACGTGAAGTCGGCGTCGAATCCCACGGCGGTGCGGCCCTTTCCGGCGATGTTGTAGATGCGCGCGGGCCCGGCGCTGGTCAGATCCACGAAACGCCGCAGCGTGAGCCGCCCCGCGTTGACGTGATTGAGCATGATGGGCACGAGCGTCTGCACGCCGGGCATGCCCGCCGGGCTCTTGGGGTAATCCTTGTTCTTTTCTTCGAGCAGGTGCGGCGCGTGGTCGGAGCCGATCACGTCCACGATGCCCAGGCGAATCGCCTCCCACAGGGCGGCCTGGTGTTCGGCGCCGCGAATGGGCGGATTCATCTGCGCGCGCGTGCCGAGCTTTTCGTAGCAATCGGGCGCAATGAGCGTGAGGTGCTGGGGCGTCACTTCCATGGTGACCAGGTCCTTGTTCGCTGCCAGCAGGGGCACTTCTTCTCTCGTCGTGACGTGCAGCACGTGGGCGCGGCGTTTGGCCTGACGCGCCAGTGCCAGCAGTCGCTTGGTCGAGCGGATCGCCGTTTCCTCGTCGCGCCAGACCGGATGGAACTTCGGGTGCGCCCCCTCACGCGCCAAATGCGCGCGCTCGCGAAGGCGGGGCTCGTCCTCGGAATGGATCGCCACCCGGCGCGTTCCGTGGCTGAGCACGCGAAGGAGCACTTCGTCGTCTTCAACCAGCAGCCCGCCGGTGGAACTTCCCATGAAAATTTTTACGCCGCTGCAGCCGGGCACGCGTTCGAGCTCGCCGAGCTGCTCGGCGTTCTCGGAACTCGCCCCCATGAAGAAAGCGTAGTCGCACCAGGCGCGCCCCTTGCCCCGGGCTACCTTCTCGGCGAGCGCCTCGGCCGTCGTGGTGGACGGGCTCGTATTGGGCATCTCGAAGATTGCCGTCACCCCGCCCTTGGCGGCGCCGCGAGTGCCGGTTTCCAGATCTTCCTTGTGTTCGAGTCCGGGCTCGCGAAAATGGACCTGGGTATCGATCACGCCCGGCAACACGTGGAGGCCGGCGGCGTCGATCTTCTCGGGCGCATCGGCCCCCGAGAGGCTTCCGATGGCGGCAATTTTCCCCTCCCGGACGCCCACATCGGCCGTTTCGGCCCCGTTGGGGGTCAGCAGGGTTCCTCCGAGGATCAGCAGGTCGTATTTCTCACTCACGGCGTCTGTTTTCTCCAGGTTCTGGGCCCATTGTGGGGAGCCAGGCGGCCCCAATCAAGGCCCGAAAGCCCCACGAATCGCCTGTTTTGAGCGATTTCGTAACGTCCGGGCAGCCCGTTTCGACTTTCATTGAACATTGACAGGGTTTCCTCTATGTTTCCCGCCCCTCGAAAGGGACCCCGAACCGGAAGGGCCGTGCGGCTATACTTGCCGGTTCATGGAAGGGTCTCGCGAGTTGAAGGGTGTCCGGGCGACAGAAATGTCGCTTCGGGCAGGAGTAAAGCCATGATTATCATTCTCAAGGACGGTTACACCAACGACTCCCCCGAGGTCGAGCGCATTCGCCAGATGGCGGCGCGCTTCCCCGGCGTGCGTTGCGATTCCCACACCATCCAGGGTGAGAGCCGCAGCGTCACCGAGGTCTACCTGCTCGGCAACACCACGGTGCTGCCCACCAAGCAGTTCGAAGAGCTCGACTACGTTGAGCGTGTCTTCAAAGTCAGCGAAAAATACAAGCAGATCGGTCGTCACGAAGGCCAGGCCGAGCCCCTGGGCTTTGAATACCAGGGCATTCGTTTTGGCCAGAACAGCTTCAATATCTTCCTCGGCCAGTGCTCGGTCGATACACCCGAGTATGTCGAGCAGACCTTCAAGACGCTCAAGAGCATCGGCATCCAGACCTCGCGCCTGGGTGCCTACAAACCGCGCACCTCACCCTACGATTTCCAGGGTCACGGCAAGGAATGCCTTCCATGGGTTTTTGAACTCGCGGGCAAGTACGACATCAAGATCATCTCCATGGAAGTCTGCGAAGAGCGCCACGTCGACGAGATCTACGAGGCGCTCGAAGCAGCCGGCAAACCCACCGGCGTGATTCTGCAGATCGGCACGCGCAATGCCCAGAACTTCGCCCTGCTCAAGGCCGTCGGTCGCCAGAGCGAGTTCCCCGTGCTCTACAAGCGCGGCGCGGGCATCACGCTGGCCGAATCGCTCAACGCCGCCGAGTACATCGCGAGCGAGGGCAACCGGCGGATCATTTTCTGCCTGCGCGGCATCAAGTCGAGCCTGGGCGAGCCCCATCGCAACTTCTCGGACTTCGCACAGATCCCGGTGGTCAAGCGGCTCACCCGCCTGCCGGTGTGCGCAGATGCCTCCCACGCGGTGGGCAAGCGCCTGATGGCCCCCGACGGCATGCTCGACATCTTCCATGTCTCGGCCCAGGGCGTGATCGCCGGCGCGAACATGCTCATTACCGAGACCCACCCCGAGCCGGCCAACGCCCTCTCGGACGGTCCGCAGGCGCTGCTGCTCCCCGAGCTCGAGCACTACGTCCGTGACATGGAAATCGTACGCAAGGCCTACGAGCAGCGCGCCGAACTGGCACGCAAGTTCGGTCAGGAAAAACAGGAAAACCAAAGCGCCGCCTCCTGAGTCCTTCGTGACTTCCGGACCCGACGCATGGAGTAAATGAAATGCCCGCATCGAAGACTGCAGCCAAGACACCCAAGAAGAAGACCAAGAGCGATATCGATCCCGATACCGGTCTGAGCAAGAAGGACCTCGACGTCCTGCGTGAGAAGCTCAACGAAGAGCGCGAAGGCGTGCTCAAGCGGCTCAACCGCCACACCGAGCAGGCCTCGGGTGGTGACGACATGCCCGCCGACGAAGTTGATCAGGCCTCGCTCGTTACCGACCAGGCCTACCTGCTCAAGCTGGCCGACAAGGAGCGCAAGCTGCTGGCCCAGATCGACCATGCGCTTCGAAAGCTCGACAGCGGCGAGTACGGTATCTGCGAGGGCACCGGCGAGCCCATCGGCAAGAAGCGCCTGATGGCCCGTCCCTGGACGCGCCACTCCATCGCCTACAAAGAGCAGCTTGAGCTCGAACAGAAGGGCGTCGGCCGCCGCTAGGGGCCCCCGCACCTCAACAAAGACCGCATGGGGCGGGGCCGATTGGCCCCGCCCTTTTCTTTGCCGATTGCCTCGCGCGCCCAGTGCGGGTATTGATCGGCCTGCATCAGATTTTGGGTCCCCCAGGCGCTGCGTGCCCCCAACCGGGCGCGGGTGGCGCCCAGCCGGACCCGCATGGGGAGAGCGACACATGGGTGTGAAACCGGATCACTGGATCGAAAAAATGGCGCGCGAGCACGGCATGATCGAGCCGTTCGAGCCCGGCATGGTGCGCAAGGTCGGCGAAAACAAAGTCATTTCCTACGGCGTGTCGAGCTATGGCTACGACGCTCGTTGTTCGCCTGAATTCAAGGTATTCACCAACATCTACTCTTCGGTCGTGGACCCCAAGGCCATCGATGAACGCGCGATGGTCGATGTCAATGCCGATAGCTGCATCATCCCGCCCAATTCCTTCGCGCTCGCCCGCACGGTGGAATACTTCCGCATCCCTCGCGACACGCTGGTGATCTGCCTTGGCAAGTCCACGTACGCGCGCTGCGGAATCGTGGTGAACGTCACTCCGCTCGAGCCCGAGTGGGAAGGTCACGTCACGCTGGAGTTTTCCAACACCACGACGCTGCCGGCACGCGTCTACGCCAACGAGGGCGTGGCCCAGTTCATCTTCCTCGGGGCCGACGGTGCGACCGAGTATCAGGGCAAGGACGCCCTGTGCAAGACGTCCTACAAGGACCGCGGCGGCAAGTACCAGGGCCAGCGCGGCGTGACCCTGCCCAAGGCTTGAGCCCTTGTCAGAAACGCCGCACGCCTTACATTGAGGTATGATCGTCGGAGCGCCCCGGCACGGGCGCTGGCGAGCGCGAGAGAGCATCATGCCGACCTACGAATATGCACCGGTCTCGGGCAGTTGCAAGATCTGCAACGGTCGCTTCGAGCGCACCCAGAGCATCCACGACGATGCACTGACCACCTGCCCCATCTGCAACCAGCCCTGCAAGCGGCTGATCTCCGCCGTTGCGGTCTCCAAGACCGCGGGCGACCTGCTCAGCAACAAGCACATCGGCCAGGCCGGATTCACCAAGTATCAGAAAGCCGGTGACGGCGTGTATGAGAAAGTGGCCGGCGAGCAGGGCCCGGACATCATCAAAAAATAGCAGGCGGTCCGCTGCCTTTAGAGAGATGGGCTTGGCGCGCCAAGCCCATTTATTTTTCTTTGAGCCTCGGCATCAATTCCACAAAATTGCACGGCTGGTAACGGCTGTCGAGCTGGTTGGCGAGAATGCCGTCCCAGCCGTCCTGGACCGCGCCGCTCGAGCCCGGCAGGGCGAACAGGTAGGTGCCGGCGGCCACACCGGCGGTCGCGCGCGACTGGATGGTGGACGTGCCGATCTTCTCGTAGCTGATCCAGCGAAAGAGCTCGCCAAATCCGGGGATTTCCTTTTCGCAGACCGCGGCGAAGGCCTCGGGCGTGACGTCACGACCCGTGACGCCGGTTCCGCCGGTCGTGATGACGGCATCGACCTCCGGATCGGCGATCCAGGCACGGAGCTGGGCCTCGATCTTCGCCTTGTCGTCGGTGATGATCTCGCGCCGGACGACCTTGTGGCCTGCCCCCTCGGCGCGCTCTACCAGGATGGCGCCGGACTTGTCGTCTTCGAGGGTCCGGGTATCCGAAACGGTCAAAATGGCGATCTGGACCGCCTGAAAGGGCTTGGATTCGTCGATTCCGGCCATGGTTGGGCTGCCTCCACGCAAGTGCGCGTCGCGCTCACTATGCACCGCCGCCGCCGGGCGCTCAAGTGGCCCCGCCGGCCTTGCCCGGGGGAGCGCCCGGTGTTGCCACCTCGGGAAAGTTGGGCTAAGTGACCCCCGCAACGCTGCCGGGGCCGATCGGGGGATTTGCCGGGCAGCGATTCTTCATCAGTTCGGAAAATTGATACAGGAGAGAGAATCCATGAACCGCATTTCTGCCACATTCGTGATCGCCGCTGCTCTTTTCGTCGCAGCCTGCAGCTCGCCCGAGAACAACCGCCCGGCCCCCTCGCCCTCCGGCACCGCCAAGAGCGAGCCGATGAAGGCTGAGAAGCCTGCCATGGAAGAGGCCGCTCCGGCCGAAGCCGCCATGGAAGAAGCCGCCCCTGCCGAGGGTGAAGCCGCTGCGATGGGTGAGACCGCCGCCGCCGAAGCCACCGAAGAAGCTGCCGAAGCCACCGGCGCCGCTTTCGGCCCCGGAAGCCAGGACCCGGCCAAGGTCGCCGCCGGTCAGAAGATCTTCCAGACCCGCTGCGCCACCTGCCACGGCAAGGACGGCCACGGTGACGGTGTGGGCTGGTCCGACCCCAACAAGAGCCCGCGCAACTATCACGACATTGAATGGCAGAAGAACACCACCGACGAGCGCATCATCCGCGTGATTACCCGCGGCGGCGCCGCCAACGGTCTTGACGCCCGCATGCCGGCCCACGCCGACCTGCGCAGCAACAAGGAAGCCCTCGAGGGCCTTGTTGCTTTCATCCGCGAGATGGGCGACGGCAAGATGTAAGTCGTCTCGAATCCGATTTCGAGCGAAAAGGCCGCATCCCTCAGGATGCGGCCTTTTTCTTTCTAGGCAACTCGTTTGACCCGGCGATGCCCGCTGGCATACGAACCCCTCAGCAAGGAGCCCCACCGTCATGGACATGGAACTCGAGGAAATCCTGCGCAAGCGGCGCGATCACTGGCTCAACATTCTTGAGACCGCAAAGGTTCAGGAAAAAACCGAAGTCGTGCACATCGCAGAGATCTTCATCGCGCGCACCGCCGGCATGACGGCGATGCTCTCCGGGCGCGACCCGCTTCTGATCGTTGAGGCCTTTGAAAAGCAGGCCGAAAAGGCGCTGCGTGAGGTAACCGGCTTCGACTTCGACGCCGTTGAAGCCATGCGCGAAGAGGAGAGCCACTGAAAGATCAGTGCAGCTCGAACTCGTCCCGATACTCCGGGACGTAGGCATCCCACCCCAGTTTTTCTTCGATCGTCTGCCGCATGGTGTCGGCCGCTTGCGGCTCACCGTGGGTGACGAAGGTCCGGCGCGGCGCGCGCGGCATCTGCTGGAGCCACTCGATAATCTCGTTGCGGTCGGCGTGGGCCGAGAGCATGTCGAGGCGTTCGACCTCGGCGTGGATCTCGTAGTAGTCGCCGTGAATCTTGAGTTCTTTTGCCCCGCGCAGCATCGCATCGCCGCGGGTGCCGCCCGCCTGGAAACCCGTAAACAACACCGTATTTTTGGGGTCTCCGACGAAGGCCTTCAGGTGGTGCAGGATGCGCCCGCCCGTCGCCATCCCCGAGGCGGAGATCAGGATCATCGGCCCGTCCTTGCGGTCGAGCTCCATGGAGTCTTCAACCTGCCGCGCATATTTCACTGCGCCGAATACATCGCGGCACTGCTGCTCGCTGAGTTTGTGGGCCTGCAAGTTGTCGCAAAACACGGCCGTGGCCTCGATGGCCATAGGTGAATCGATTGCCACCGGCACGTTGTCGATGCGCCCGGCGCGCTTGAGCTCGGAAATGTAATAGAGCAGCGACTGGGTGCGTCCCACGGCGAAGGCGGGAATCACCACCACGCCCCCGCGCCGGGTCGTGCGGTTGATGACTTCTTCAAGTGCGTCGAGCGGATCGATCGCAGAGTGCAGGCGGTCGCCGTAGGTGGACTCGACCACCAGGTAGTCGGCCTGCATCGGCGGCTCGGGCTCGAGCATGACGGGATCGATCTTGCGACCAAGGTCGCCTGAGAACAGGATGCTGCGTCCCTCATACCGAAGGATCACCCACGCCGCACCCAGGATGTGTCCGGCGCGGTGGAACTCGGCAGTGAGCCCGCCGCCCAGATCGACCTTCTCTGCAAACTTTACATTTCTGAACAGCGAGATCGCCGCCGCGCCCTCGGCCTCGGTATAGAGCGGCAGCGCCGGCGTGTGCTTGGAGAATCCGTGTTTGTTGGCGAACTCGGCGTCGCGTTCCTGCAGGTGCCCGGAATCGGGAAGCAGGATCTCGCAGAGCTCGCGCGTGGCGACGCTCGTCCAGACCGGTCCCTTGAAGCCCCGGCGCATGAGCAGCGGGATGTAGCCGCTGTGGTCGAGGTGCGCGTGGGTGAGCACGATTGCGTCGATGTGTC
>JAGRBM010000260.1 GCA_020434085.1 Chrysiogenia bacterium
CATGCGCTCGCACGCGCGGCTGAGGCGCTCGCGCGTCTGGGCGAGCTCGCTGCGGATCTCGCGCTCGAGCGACCCGGGCGCAAAGGGCCGCAGCGATCCCTCCAGCACGTTGAACTGGCGCGCGACGGGCAGCTCGCCCATGCGCATGAGGTCCTCGTCCTCGACGAGCAGGCCCGAGAGCTCAATGCCCAGATTCGCCGCCAGCTCGGCGGCACTGCGAAAGAAGGCCTCGTCCTGGCCCGTGGTCTCCAGGGCCAGCAGCAGGCGGCGAAACGGTGCGCGCTGCTCGTTCACTGCGCGCTCTCCTCGCCGGCGCTCTCATGCTTGCTCTTCTTTCCGGCTTTCTTCCCGGCGGCTTTCGCGCCGACCTTCTCAGGACGATTGAAGTCGCGGGCGCGCTCGGAGAATTTCTCGAGGGTTTTCTCCACTGCGTAATTGATGCTGCCGCGGGGGAACTTGCCGCTCTTGGAGCGCTGGCCGGCGTCCTTGCCGGTGAGGATTTCAAGCGCCTCGTCGGCGGTGCTCACCGGGTAGATGTGGAACTTTCCCTGTTCAGCGGCTTCGACGACGTCGGGGCGCAGCATGAGGTGCTTCACATTGGACTCGGGGATGATGACGCCCTGCTTGCCGGTGAGGCCGCGGGCCTCGCAGATGTCGAAGAAGCCCTCGATCTTCTCGTTCACCCCGCCGATGGCCTGCACGTGACCTTGCTGGTTGAGCGAGCCGGTGATCGCCAGCTCCTGATTGATGGGAATGCCCGCAAGGGCGGAGATCAGCGCGCAGGTCTCGGCGGTCGATGCGCTGTCGCCATCGACGCCGCCGTAGGACTGCTCGAAGACGATGGAGGCCGAGAGCGTGATCGGGTGATCGGGCACGTATTTGGAATTGAGATAGCCCGTGAGAATCAGCACGCCCTTGGAGTGGATGTTTCCGCCGAGCTTGGCCTCGCGCTCGATGTCGACGATGCCGCCGCGTCCCATTCGCACGCTGGCGGTGATGCGGTTGGGTTTGCCGAAGCTGAACTGGCCGAGCTGGTAGACCGCCAGGCCATTGATCTGCCCCACGACGGAGCCGCTGGTATCGATGAGCAGGGTCTCGCGGACGATTTGTTCCTGCATACGGTCGCGAATGCGGCCCACGCGGAAGATCTCCTCTTCGACGGCGCGGGTGACGTCCTCGGCCGTGACGCTCTCGCGCCCGGCCTCGCCGGCCCAGTGGTCGGCCTCGCGCAGCAGGTCCGAGAGCTCTTCGGTGAAAGTGGTGAGCTTTTCCGTATCGCCCGTCATCCGGATGCTCTCGTCGAAAACCCGGGCCACGGCGCCCGCGTCAAAGGGCTTGAGCTCGTTGCGTTCGATGAGCGTCACGAGAAGCCGCGCGTAGGTCTCGTGGTTGTCCTCGGTGTTGTCGAGCCGGTCGTCGAAGTCGGCGACCACCTTGAAGAGCTTGGAGAACTCCGCATCGTAGGAACTGAGCAGGTAGTAGATCATCGGCTCGCCCAGCAGGACGATCTTGAGGTTGAGCGGAATGCGCTCGGGTTCGATGGAAACCGTGCTCACGAGGCTGAGCATCTCGCCGGCCGACTCGATGCGGATGCAGCCGGCGTTGAGGGCGCGCTTCAAGCTTTCCCACGAAAACGGCTGGGTGAGCAGCTTGCGCGCGTCGAGGATGAGATACCCGCCGTTGGCCTGGTGCAGCGCGCCCGGCCGGATGAGGGTGAAGTCGGTGATCAGGGCGCCGAACTGGGCCTGGTGCTCGATGCGGCCGATCAGGTTGGCCAGGGTGGGGTGATCCTCGAAGACAACGGGCGCGCCCTCGGTCTTCGAGTGATCGACCAGCACGTTGACCTCGTAGCGGTGGAAGAAGGCCGGATCGACCATTGGCCCGCCCGGCATGCCGGGCATTCCGCCCTGTCCCTCGCCGCCCTGTCCGCTGCTGAGCACGAAGGTGGCGGCATTCTCGACGACGTCGTCGCGCACGGCATCGAGGTGCGCGATCACCTCGGGCAGAGCTTCGTAGTCGCGGGAGATTTCCTTGATCAGGTGGCTGACGGCCAGCGTCGTCACCTCGCGGTTGAGCTGGCGGATCTGCTCGCGCTCTTCCTTTTCGAGCTGCGGCACCCGTGCGAAGGCTTCCTGCAGGGGCTCCTGCAGCTCCTGCATCTCGTTTTCGATACGTTCGCGCTCTTCTTCAGGGAGCTTGCCGAACTGCTCGGGGTTGAGGACCTCGCCGTCCTTCATCGGTGCGAGCCCCAGGCCCATGGGCGTGCGGATGAGCGCGATCTCCCGCTCGCGCGCGGCTTCCTGCACGCCGCGGAAGACCTTCTCGTGTTCTTCCTTGAAGTGCTCTTCGATCGCCTTGCGGCGCGTGCGGTAATCGTCGCTCTCGAAGGCAGCGGGAATGGCGACCTTGAGCTCCTCGATGAAGGCGCTCATGCGGTCGCGCAGGGTCACTGCCTTGCCGGCGGGTAGTTCCAGCGCCTCGGGTTTCTTGTCGTCGGCGAAGTTGTTGACGTAGCACCAGTCGTTTGGCGTCGCTTCTTTCTGGGCGGCCTGTTCGAGAAACTGGCGGATGACCTGGTACTTGCCCGTCTGCTGGGGCCCCATGGCGAAGAGGTTGTAGCCCTTCTTCTCGATGCCGATGCCGAAACGGATGGCGGCGACGGCCCGGTCCTGCCCGACGATCTCCTCGAGGGGCTTGAGCTCTTTGGTGGTCTTGAAGGAAAAGCGCGCGGGGTCAAAGGCGCGGCGCAGCTCCTTCGCGCTGAGGGCGTTGGGCATCAGTCAAACTCCCGTGCGAAAAAGCGGGAAACATTCCCGGATGCGCCCATGATGCAACCGCGCCTCGCGAAGGGCAAGGCGCGGTTTCGGCGGCCGGGAGCGGCCTCAGGCCGCGCGGGACTTCGCGCCAAAATAGGCGAGAAGGTCCTCGGCCCAGGCGCTGTCGAACTTGAAGATCAGCCCATTGGCGGGTTTGGTGAGGTAACCCAGCAGCCCGTGGGAATACTCGCGCTGCAACAGCCGGCAGCGGCCGCTTCCCAGGTCCGTCAGCTCGAATCGGTGGCCCATGGTGAAAACCGGTGTGCGAACGCCCCACTCCATGACGCGTCCTTCTTCATATTCCTGGATGGTGAGCGGCGCGAGCGTCAGCGGCGCCATGTTGGTGCGGAAGGCGATCTTGTAGCCCACGCGCCAGTCCCCGCTGGAGATGGCGTAGGACTTCGAGACCCCGCGCACCCAGCTTGACCAATTGTCGATGTCCTTGAGCAGGGCGAACACCTCGGCCGCCGGCGCATCGATTTCGATTGTCTGGTTGATCATCTCATTTTCAAAGATCGGCATTTGAGAAGTCCCTCCCGGATCGGGTTCGTTGCAGGTAAATGGTTCAGGCCCACGCGCGCTCAAGCAGTCCCAGGGCGTCTTCGTAGTCCACTTCCACCGGGTTGAATGCCAGCGCGCCGTCGTCGAGGGTCATGCGCGCAAGGGTGGGGAGCTGTTCTTTTTCGACCTTGTGGGTCTCGGTGAGCGTGCGCGGCAGGCCGCAACGCTCGTGGAGCTGGTCACGCATCCGGCGGATGCTGCGGATGGCGGCGCGGGCGCGCTCTGGCGCCGGGGTGCGCGCGTAGCTCTCGGCGCCCTCAAGGTAGAGAAGCAGCTCGCCGATATCCTGCGCGGATGCTTCGAGGTTGTATTCGAGGGCGTAGGGAAGCAGCAGGCTCATGCACGCGCCGTGATGAAGGTGGCAGAGCGCGCCGAGCTGGTGGCCGATCGAATGCACCACGCCGGTCATGGAGTTCGAGAACGCGATGCCCGCCATGGTGGCCGCTTCGGCAAGGGCCAGGCGTCCTTCCACGTTCTTGGGATCGTCGATCACGGCCAGCAGGTTCTCCGAGATTTTCTTGATGGCGGCCGTGGCGTAGGCGTCACTGATCGGATTCTTCGCCATGCAGATGTAGGCCTCGATTGCGTGGGTCATGGCGTCCATGGCCGTGGCGGCCGTGAGGTGCGGTGGCAGGCTCATGGTCATGCGCGGATCGACGATGGCGGCGTTGGGCAGCAGGAAGGGCGAGGCGAAGGGCAGCTTCACGCCGCGGTCCTTGTCCGAGATCACCGCAACGAGCGTGACTTCGGAACCCGTGCCCGCGGTGGTGGGGATCGCAAAGCTCGGGCGCAGCGGGCGCTTGAGAGCCCCGGCGCCGGTGTAGGCCGCGAGGTCGCTCGCGTTCTCGGAAGCCAGGATGTTGATCCCCTTGCTCGTGTCCATGACCGATCCGCCGCCCACGGCGATGATGGAGTCGCACTTCGAGTCGCGCCAGATCTGCGCGCCCTGGGTGACGATCCTGGTCGAGGAATCGGGCGGCACGTCGTCGAAGATTGCGCCCACTTCGATGCCGCCCTCTTCGAGGGCGGTGGTGACGTGTTCGAGAAGCCCGACGGCGACGACGCCCTTGTCGGTGACGATCATGGGGCGCTCGGCGCCCAGCGCGCGCAGCTCGAAGGCCATGTGTTCGAGCGCGCTCGTTCCAGCGAGTACTTTGACGGGGCAGAAGAATTCATAGAAGGACATGACTTGGAACCTCAGCTCAGCGTGTTGCCGATGAATTTCGAATAGATGTCGATGGCCAGGCGGACTTTCTCGCCCGGCTCGAGGGTGGGGTAGCGCTTGATCGCGCGCTTTCCAATGAAGGCCGGCAGGATGAGCGCTTCCAGGCGGTTGAAGATGCGCACCATGCGCATGGCGTGGGCGATCTCGCCGTCGACGACCATGCGGTCGTTGGCAAAAGCGCGTGCGGTGCCTTCCTGGAAGGCGAGTACGAGGTAGGCGTGGCGCAGGTGCTTGAACTGGATCGAGAGCGTGGGCTTTTCGCTCAGCCCATCCGCGGCGAATTCAAGGCAGCCATCACTCGTGCTGCGGAGCTGGAAGCCCGGGCCCGAGGGCAGGGTGGTCATCTCGAAGGTGTAGCCGTCGGGGAAACCCTTGAGCTCTTCGCGGATGACACCGTCGGTCTGGCTGGCGGCGGCCAGCGCGCGGCCGAAGATGGCCATCATCGCGCTCACGTAGCCGCGGACCACCGCCGTGGGCGGCTGCTTGGAAAGCGATTTCAGCATTGGGAGCCTCACCGGCGGCGCGTCTTCGGAGGGTGGCCGCCCGCCGCGTTTCATAGCACGAACCGGCCGGTCCAGTCAGTTCCGCGCAATGAAAAAGCGGCCCCATTGGGGGCCGCTTAGGCTGGATGCATTGACGCGCGAGTCAGTTACGCGCCCACGATGTTCTCCATCGTGTCAACATCGGTGACCGCCCAGTCCTCGAATTTCAGGATGTCGAGCTCGGGGGCGGCGAAGCGCTCGCGAAGGCTGCCGGTGAGCAGGCCGATGCGCTTGAGGTTGGGCACGATCTTGCTGAAGAGCATCTTGCGGAACTCCTTCATGGCCGGCGACTGCATGTTGAGGTCCACGCACTCCTTGACGGGAAGGCCCAGGCGCTCGAAGACTTCTTCTCCCGAGAAGCGGTCGCGCATGAGCATGGCGGCTTCGTAGACGAAGTCCTGGCGCTCCTGGAATTCCTTCTCGCTCATGTCGTTGTACATGTCTTTTAAAGTCAGCACGCCGAAGGCCACGTGGCGGGCTTCGTCGAGCATGACGTACTTGGTCAGATCCTTGATGAGCGGCTCGCTGGTGAAGGTGTGGATGAACTGGAAGGCGGCCAGCGCGAGGCCCTCGACCATGATCTGCATCCCCAGATACTTCATGTCCCAGCGCGAGTCGGTGAGGATGAGATCCAGAAGCCGCTTGAGATGCGAGTTGATCGGATACTCGAGTTCCATCTTCTCGCGCAGGTACTTGTCATAGACCTCGACGTGGCGCGCCTCGTCCATCACCTGGGTGGAGGCGTAGAACTTGGCATCGGTGAGCGGCACGGCGTCGACGATCTGCGCGGTGGCCAGCAGCGCGCCCTGCTCGCCGTGGAGAAACTGCGAGAGGGTCCAGGCCTGCTGCTCGTGACGAAGGCGCCCGATTTCCTTGGGCGTGAATTTTCGCCAGATGTCGGTGCCATAGAGCCCGTTCTGCTGGTCGGGCATGTATTCCTTTTCGGGATCGACGTCGATGCTCCAGTCGAGCTGGGTCTGCGCATTCCACTGCGCGCCCTTGGCCGTCTCATAGAGCCGGCGCAGGTCCTGCTTGAAGGTCTCGTAGCTCCAGCTGTAGGCGGTGGGGAAGGTGCAGTCGACGAGGTCCACCAGGTTCTCTTTGTTGTCAATGAGGTTCTCGACCATTGGGAGGGCTCCTTAACTCTCGCGCGATGCGCGGATCGGGTGCTTTGACGGGCCCCACAAGGGTATCGACCAATCGGTCAGCGGCGCAAGCCGCACCGCGGCGAAGCAATGCACCAGCCCTGTGCGTGCAACTTGCAAGATCGGGAAAAAAGCGCCGGTCCGGGTCGGCCGGGGGCTTCAGCGGAATCCGCAACAATTCCAGCCAGTTTCAGGGGATCCGCCGGGTTGGCACGTTCCGTGGATTGCAGCAATGCACAACCCGCTCACTGGAGATCGTCATGGAACAATCACGCCCGTCGCTTCGCATTTTCGCTCTGCTCTCCCTGGGGCTGCTCGCCCTGCTGCCGGTCCCGGCTGCCCTCGCCGGCGGCGGAGACCCGCCGCCCCCGCCCCAAGCGCCCCACACGCCCTGGTACGTCTCCATCCACGCCATCGAGGTCGGTTACGACGATGCCACCACCGACGCCGCTATGGAGAAGGCGGTGGATCTGGGACTCGAGGGCGTGCGCACCGATATCTTCTGGAGTGACATCGAGCCCGTCCGCGACCAATGGGACGGGGCGAAGCTCCAGTACTATACGAACTATGTGAGCAAGGCCCGCTGGTTCGGCCTCGACCCGCTTATCATCCTCTCGGGCGCGCCCGGCTGGGCGGTGGATCTCTACCGCACCGACAAGGCGGCCTTCTGGCAGGAGTATGAGGAATACGTCGCGCAGGTCGCCCTGTGGGTCGGCGACCGCGTGGACAACTACCAGCTCTGGAACGAAGCCAATCACATTCCCGACCCCATCGACGCCGCCGACGACTGGCAACTCTTCGCCCGCGCGGGTGCGGTGCTCGACCAGCTCGACCCGGGGGCCAAGAAATACGTCAACTGCATGGCCAATGTGCTCGGCTGGGAGGACGCGGTCACCGACTGGGTGACGCGCGCGGGCAATCACATCGACGTCATCGGCGTCGACCACTACCCGGGTACCTGGTCGCCGGTGAGCGCAACGGACTGGACGCCGCTGGACATCCTCATCGCGCGTATCAATGACCCCTCCGATGAATGGTACGGGAAGGAAGGCATGATCCTGGAGACCGGCTATTCGAGCTGGGCGTGGCTCCTGGCAGACGAAAACGATCAGCGCGACTGGATCAACGCCGCGCTGCCGGCCGTGCGCGCGAAGATCAACGACAACAACCTGAACAATCCCTATCCGATCGTTGGCGCGAATTTCTACCAGCTCATCGACACCTGCACCGATGTCTTCGACCCGGCCAATTGCCGCAGCGACGATCCGATCTTCGGCCAGGGAATCGAGGCCCATTTCGGGATCATCCACTCGAATTTTTCGCACAAGGCCGGTTACGGCGCGCTGAAAAACCAGCTCCAGCAGTTTTAGCGGCGGGGTTCGCAGCCGCCGAACGACTGCGAATTTCGTCTTCTCGCTGCCGCTTC
Organism: Chrysiogenia bacterium; assembly: GCA_020434085.1. NCBI lineage: Bacteria > Pseudomonadati > Chrysiogenota > Chrysiogenia > Chrysiogenia bacterium. The sequence continues at coordinate 7,716 of JAGRBM010000260.1, forward strand.
CCTCTCCCTCTCAATACGGGGGCGGCGGCAGCACTTTTTTCAGCACCCGCCGCCCGCCAGGTGCGGGTGAACCCCACTCAATCGATTGCGACGTTCGGGCCCCCGATCGGGTATTCTTCCTTTCATCTTGCAACATTGAATCGGCAGCACCTGACCAGGGGAACAGGATGTTTGCGCGACCGGAGACATGGCCGTCGATGCTCGGGGCGCCGCTTTGCGGCTTCCTCGGCGTGCTGTTTCTGACCACGGCGGCCCGCGGTTATCGCCGCAGGGCGTATGGCGCATTGGGCGTGCTGGCGTTGCTGGGAGCCGCGCAGCTTGGCGGCTATTTCGTGCTTCGCACGGCGGTGAGCGATGATGCCTTGCTGCAAGCCACACGCCTGATCACGCTGGTAACGATCTGCTTTGGTCCGGCCTGGCTTTTTCTGAGTGCCGCCTTTCTCGAACGACCGCTGGACTGGCGGTTTTCTCTGGCGCTGGTGGCGGGGCTCACGCTGGTGGCGCTTCTGCTCGGTACAGAGCTGGTACTGCGCTCGGACATCGTGGCCTTTCATCAGCTCGGCGTGGAACGTCAGGCCGCGCCGGGCACGTTCTACCATGTGCACACCCTCTATTTTGTTGCGTGCGTTGCGACCGGAGTCTTCGACCTGGCACGTACGTTGTCGGACTCCCACCAGCGCGGCAAACCGCTGCCCGAACCGCTGGCCGACACCGTCGCCGAAGAGGGACTGCCTACCCTGCTGAGCGTGTTGTGCGCCGCCACGCTGGTGGGCGCGATCGACGGGCTGCATCTGATCGGAGCCATCGCATTTCAGCTACCGATCGAACTGGCGGCCCTTCTGCTCATCGGGGGATCGGCCTGGGCAACGGTGCAGCGTTTCCCGCGCCTGTTGCTCAAGCTCGAGGAGAAACTCACGGAGGTGAGCGCCCTCAACACCACCCTGAGCGCGCGTAATGCCGAGATCGCGCAGTTGGCCAAAAAGAATGAAGAGTTGCTGAGCGAGGAGATCCGTTACCTGCGCGGCGAGCTCGCAACCTCGGGGAAGGGAATGGGCGCGATGATCGGCGCTTCACCCGCGATGCGGCAGGTCTTCGAGCTGGTGGGCAAGGTGGCTCCCTACGATGCCAGCGTGCTGATCACGGGCGAGACGGGCACCGGCAAGGAAAAGATCGCTCGGGAAATTCATGCCGCCAGCCAGCGCAGCGGTGCCGGGTTCTACGCGATCAACGTTGCGGCCGTGCCCGAGAATCTGCTCGAAAGCGAACTCTTTGGTCACAGGAAGGGCGCCTTCACCGGCGCGATCAGCGACCGGCCGGGGATCTTCCGCGCCGCCGACGGGGGTACGCTCTTCTTCGACGAGATCGGCGAGATGCCGGCCGCCATGCAGGTCAAGCTCCTGCGCGTGTTGCAGGAGCGCGAGGTTACGCCGCTCGGGGACAGCGCGCCGGTGCCGGTGGATGTACGCGTGCTGGCGGCGACGCATCGCGATCTCAGCGAGGAAGTGCGGGCGGGGCGCTTCCGCGAGGATCTCTATTACCGGCTCAACGTGATCGTGATCGAGGTGCCGCCGCTGCGCGCGCGCACCGAAGACATCGCGCCCCTGGCCGCGCATTTTCTGGCTCGCTACGCGCAGAACGCCGGGTGTGAAATCCCCGGCATCTCGCCGAGCGCGGTGCAGGCGCTTACGCGCCATGGCTGGCCGGGCAACGTCCGCGAACTCGAAAATGTCATCGAGCGCGCGGTTACCCTGTGCGAGGGCCCTGCCATTCGCCTGCGCGACCTGCCCGAAGCGCTGCACAAGAATGCCGGCGCGCAGCTACCGGAGATCCCCGCGGCAAGTCCGGGGGACGGGGCGGGGGGGGCGGCACCAAAGCGCGGGGAGGAGCTGCCGCTGCGCGATCTGGAAAAACGCTACATCCTGGGTCTGATGGACCGCTACGATGGCGAGCGCGGCAGGGTAGCCGAGCTACTCGGGATCAATCCGTCGACTCTGTACAGGAAGCTCAAATCCTACGAGTCCGACTCCTGAGCGAGACGCTTGCACGGGTCCGGTGCGTGCAAAATGCACGATGCGGCAGGCCGTGCATTCTGCAATTGCCCTTCAGCCTCCATAAAAACAAGTAATTTCAGCCGGTTATGTTTTGTCGGGGGTATGGCACGGAGCTTGGAATAGATCTCCCACACGCACCGGCGCAGCAGGCCGGCCGCGACGAGGAGCAGACCGATGAACATGCGAGCCAACTGCCTTCACCTAACCTTCAACGTCCCTGTCTGGCCGCTTGCCGGCCTTCTGGCCGCGCTGGCTCTGGCCCTTTGCAGCGCCGCTCCCGCACGCGCTGGCGGCGAGGAGCCGCCGCCGCCCCAGGAGCCCCCGGCGCCCACGTGGCAGCTTCGCGCCGAGGGCCGCTTCTTCCGCGATCCCCAGGGCCGCGCGGTGATCCTGCGCGGGGTGAACGTGGCCGGCAATTCGAAGGTGCCTCCCTTTCATGGTGTCACGGACATGGCTGAGCTCGATCCGCTTGCCGATTGGGGAGTGAACGTCATCCGCCTTCTCTTTACCTGGGAGGCCTTTGAACCCGCACCGGGAAGTTACGACTGGGGTTATCTCGACTACATCGAGTCGATCGTCGATGCCGCCCACGCACGCGGGATCCATACAATCATTGACATCCACCAGGACGGATTCGCCCGTTTCCTGGCCGATGGTTGCGGCGAGGGCTTCCCGCTCTGGGCAGTCTCTCCCAATGCCGATCTCGATGAGCCCGACAATGGCCATGACTGCGAAGACTGGGCGACGAAGGTGCTGCTCGATCCAGACATGCACCTCTCCTTCAGCGATTTCTATGCCGATTCCTACGGGGTGCGCACGCGGTATCTCTCGATGCTCGATGAGCTGGCTCGGAGCTTCAAGAATCATGACGGCGTGATCGGCTACGATCTGCTCAACGAACCCTGGGGCTGGGAGGCAGCCGAGTTGCTGCCGCTCTACGAAGACGCCGCCGACGTGATCCGCTCCGAGGATGCCGACGCCATTTTGTTCATCGAACCCCATGCCAGCACGAACAACGGTGCGGTGCCGACGACGCTTCCCCAGCCAACTTTCGACAACTACGCCTACGCGCCGCACTTCTACGACGTGGGCGTGCTCACCACGAAGATCTACTTGGGATTGAGCACGCCCACGGATCTTGGATTCTGGAACATGAACAACAAGGCCGCCGAGTGGGACGTGCCCCTCTTCGTCGGTGAGTTCGGCATGTTCGCCGAAACCTTCAATGTGGGCGGCTACATGGACCTGCTCTACAAGCGGCTCAACGAGAACCTCGCCTCGGGCGCGCAGTGGAACTACACACCCGGCTGGAACGCGACCGACAAGGACGGCTGGAACGGTGAGGACCTCTCCATCGTCGATGACAGTGGGAACATCCGCGCCAACTACGAGGTGCGCCCCTACGCGCAAAAGATCGCTGGAATGCCGACCTCACTCTGGGTGGCCGATGACTCGAAGACCATCGAGCTCAAGTGGAGCAACGACCCGGCCGCCGGGGTGACGGAGCTCTACGCCCCGCGCAACCTCGTCTGGGGCGGCGCGCAGCTCAAGATCGAAAAGAGCGGCAGCAACCTCTCCTGCAGCTTCGCAAACGGCAACACCGAGGTGCACTGCACGTCCACCAGTACCGGCGCAAAAACGGTAAAAGTCCGCCAGTGCGTGATGTTCTTTGGAAGTTGCTTCTGAGCACAGGGTGGTGACCCCCGAGATGCCATAGACAAACGAGAACAGCGGGTTACGGCATGGACCGTAACCCGCTGTTTTTTAAAAGCATTTTGGTTGCGGGGAGCGGATTTGAACCGCTGACCTTGGGGTTAGGGGCCCGCCGAGCTACCAGACTTCTCCCCCCCGCAGGCGCCTGTTTAATTGGGGGGTGGGGGGGAGTCAAGGCTTTCGCAAAAGCATCTGGCCTTGCTTGTCTGAGTGTCGCGTGCGGGGGCTA
>JAGRBM010000261.1 GCA_020434085.1 Chrysiogenia bacterium
GCCATGAAGCTGGGCAAGGAAGCCATCGCCACTCTGGGCGACATGGAGTTCTACGCCTCGCTCAATTACCTGCGCGAGGTCATTGCCCTGACCTCCCTGAGCGAGGACGCCGCCGAAGGAGTCGCTGCTTTCTTCGAAAAGCGCGACCCGACCTGGAAGGGCAGGTAGCGCCGCCGGGCCCTGGCCGGTGTAGCGCGAATCACAGCGCTCACGCCCTTTTGGGCCGCAGCCAAAGACCCCCGCGCGTGCTAAACTCGCGCTCACTTTCCGGAGTGATTGGGGCCTTTTCGATGAACCACATCCGAGCAATTTTCCTGGGTCTGTGTGCCCTGCTGTGTCTTGCGGGCGCCGCGGGGGCAGACGAGCCGACCTGGAAGGTCACCGAGTCGAAGGTCCCCGGCGAGGTGCGCAACGTCCTCTTCGGCGATTTCAGCGGCGACGGCAAGGACGACTTCGTCACCACCTACATCATGATCAACCCGGTGAGCGGAAAGATCGATCGCTGGGCCGCGCTCTTTTTGTTCAAGGACACGGGCTACCGCGCATCGCCCGATCAGGCCTGGCTCCTCGATGGCGAGGCCAGTGTGCTCGACGTGGCCGACCTGATCCCGGGCAACAAGGGGCCCGAACTGGCCTATGTCTCGCAGCAGGGGGTTCGTTGTTATGTCTTCGGCGAGCGCGCCTTCGAAGTGGTGCCGCGCACGGTGCTGGCCGAAAAAAGTTTCTTCAGCTTTGTCGACCGCGCAATCGCCCCGACCTTTTCCTTTACGCGCGACATCGACGAAGACGGCGTGCCCGAGATCATCCTGCCCAATATCAGCGGCACCGGCGCGCGCATCTTCGTGCGCGATGAGGCCGGCGACTACCGCCCGCTGCAGGAACTGGCCGTGCCGCTCATCGGCGAGTGGGGACACCACAGCGAGAACGAACCCATTCTCAACCGGCTCAGCCAGATGGACCTCAAGGGAAGCATCTACTTCCCCAAGTTCTTCCTGCAGGATTTCAACGCCGACGGGCGCAAGGACATCCTCTACGCGATCAACGAGCAGCTCTTTGTCTTCGCGCGCCAAGACACCCAAAAGCCAGGCGAGAAGCTCGCTTTTGCCAGCGAGCCGGTCACCTATCGCTTCCCGGCATTCACGCCACGGGAATTTTTGAAACTCTTTCGAATGCGGCGCATCACGCGCATCTGGGTCACCGACTTCAACAACGACGGACACGGCGATGTGTATCTCACCGTTGCTTCGGTCAAACAGCTCGGCCTGGGCGGCGCCTACAGCCGGGCGTATATCTACATGAATCGCGGCGGTCATTTTCTGCCCGAGCCCGATCAGACCATCGAGGTGGACGGCCTGGGCGAGACGGTGTGGGCCTACGACCTCACCGGTGACGGGCATCGCGACCTGCTCTTCCAGACCTTCCCGTTCAACCTGATCAACCTGGCGCGGATCCTCATTCTGGGATCGGTGCCCGTGCAGTACAAGATCTTCGCCTTCGATCCCGCGACCGGAAAGTTCGATGAAGACCCGGTTCAGGAAGAATCGATTTCCTATTCCTTTGAACCCCAGGCCAACTCCCAGATGTGGGCGGCCTACCTCTTCAACCAGGATTTCAACGGCGACGGGAAGCTCGACCTCGTGCAGTCCACCGACCAGGACGAACTGGGCATTTTCCTGAGCGACGAGGACGGCTGGGCGCAGGAAGAGATCGAGATCGAGGCCACCGCCAGCTTCTTTATCTACGGGCGCGATATCAACGGCGACGGCCGTTCCGATCTGGCCCTTCGCTACGAAAATATCGCCGCCTATAATGGGACGGTCACGACGATCTTGAGCGAGCCTGCAGTCAGGTAGGGGGCAGAGGGCAATGCCGCCAGGGAAAAACAACACCGGTCCGGGCAGATGGATCGCGCTGGTGCTGGTCAGTGCCTTCATGGGCACGATCGTCGCCGGCGCGCTCTACTGGGCGAACAACCGCGAAAAGGTCGGTCACTTCGCCGGGCGGGTGGGAGGCCGGGCGCTCGAAGACCTGGGTGTCATCCACATTCCCGATGCCACGCCGCCGGGCGGGGCAATCCCCGAGCTTTCCAAAGACGAAGACAGCATCCGCTACGAGTGGCGTTACGGCGCCGACGTTCCCGACGAACAGAGCGTCGAGGAGCTCGAGCTGGCGCGCTCGCTGGCCGACCGGGTGCCCGACTTTCCCGATCGATTCCGTGAAGTCCTCAGCCTGACGCGCGAGTACCAGTTCATGGCCGCGCGCGGCAAACTCGACGCGCTGATCGCGGACTTCGGCAAGGATGTGCCGCCGGCGGTAAGGCGCGCGCACGAACTGCTGCTGTTGACCTGGGGCGACCGGTTGCTCCACGAAGGACGCAACGCGCAAGCCGCGCTCATCCTGCTGGAACTCGAAGCGCTCAACCCCAAAGACCGGAGCTTCGAGCGTCCGCTGGGGCTGGCGTTCTATCGGGCAGGCGACCGCGAAAAGGCCTTCCCGTTTCTCTCAGCCGTTTATGCCCGCGCGGGCGCGCGAGCCGGAATCAACTTCGAGCTCGGCGAGCTCTACTACTTCCGCGGCGAATTGGACAAGGCCAGGCCGCTGCTGGAGAGCGTTCGCGGCGCCAATCAGCATGAAGCGGCGCGCCTGCTCGCCAAAATCGGCCGTGAATCCTATGTCGAGGGTGAGTTCCGGGAGATCGAGGGATACGAGGGAGGCAACTTCCGCGTCAGCTTCGATGGCACGCAGAACGTGCGCGCCGCCTACGGCACGCGCGTGATTCTCGAACAGGCCCGCCGCGACATCGGCCGCCAGTTCGGTTTCTATCCCAAGGACAAGATCGCGGTCGTGCTCTACACGCGCGTGCAATACAACCGCGCGCTTTCGGCGCC
>JAGRBM010000262.1 GCA_020434085.1 Chrysiogenia bacterium
GTCGACATCGACCGATTCGAGCAAATCAATGAGACCTACGGCGAGTCCTGCGGCGATGAGGTGCTCAATCAGGCAGCGCTTCGCCTGCTATGCCTGTGCAGCGATGGAGATCTGGTGGCACGGATTGGCGGCGATGAATTCGCCATCGTCCAGGACCATGTAGCCTCCAGCGAGGCTGCCGGGGCTTTCGCCGAGCGCGTCTGCGATGCGCTCTCCCTGCCATTCGACGTCGCACAGAACGAGGTGCGCATCACCGTCAGCATCGGCATCTGCACGGTGGAATCGGCCGACTTCGATGCGGAAGAGGTCATGGGCCGCGCCCACTTTGCCATGCACCACGCCAAGCGGGACGGGCGCAACCGTTACCGCTTCCACGATGATGAAATTCACGAGCAGGTCCGGCGCCAGATGCTGCGGGCCCGCGCCCTGCCCGCTGCGATGCAGCGCAACGAGCTGCTGGTTCACTACCAGCCGCAGATTCACCTGCAGACGGGAAAAACCTCAGGGTTTGAGGCGCTGGTGCGCTGGCAGCACCCGGAAGAAGGATTGCTGGGACCCGATGGATTCATCGGGGTTGCGGAGAAGAGCGGCCTGATCGGCGAGCTCGGCGAGTGGGTGCTCCGCACCGCCTGCAAGGAAACCCGTGACCTGATCCTGCGCCACCCGCCGCACGTGCGCCTGGCGGTCAATGTCTCCGCCTACCAGCTCAGCGATCATTTCTTCGCCGGCCGCCTACTGGGGATTCTCGAGGAACTGGATTTCCCTCTCGACAGGATGGAGATCGAGCTCACCGAGAGCGTCCTCATCAGCGCGACGACAACTTCGCGCGACACGATCCACCATCTGGCCGACAAGGGCGTGCGCTTTTCGGCCGACGATTTCGGAACGGGGTATTCGTCGCTTCAGTATCTCAAGCACCTGCCCGTTTCCTGCCTGAAGATCGACCAGGAGTTCATTCGCGACCTGCCCAACCGGGTCGATACCGCCATCGTAAAATCCAGCGTGGACTTGGCCCATTCGCTCGACATGGACGTCGTCGCCGAGGGCGTGGAGGAAGAACACCAGTCCGACACCCTGCGCGAGATCGGCTGCGACAATGGCCAGGGCTACCTGTTCTCGCGCCCCGTGCCGATCGAGACGATTGCGACCAACTACGGCGCGCCGGTCTGAAACGGCAAGCGCTATTCGGCAGCCACGGGCTCGGCCGGAGCATCGACGCCGGAAGCAGCCGCCATTGCCTCCGCGCGTTTCTTGAGCGCCTCGTTCATCAGGTTGTAACCCTCTTCAATGGTGTCGAGCTCGGCAAAGGGGATCGCAATTCCCCAGAAATCTTCTTTCTGCACGAGTTTGGTCCCGCCTGTGCTGGTCGCGTTGAGCAGGAAGACATGCTCGCCGTTGAAGACGCCCCACAAACCGCCACCCCAGGTGAGTTCTTCGAGCGGCACGACGCGCATGACGTGGGGCTCGATCGTGAGCTGGTTGCCGTTGGGCTTGTGCAGTTCCACCACCAGCTCTTCGCCCACCTCCATCTTGCCCTCCACGCGCACGTGGTAGGGGTTCCACTCGGGATAGGTGGCATTGTCGACCAGAATCGCCCACACCTGCTCGCGCGGGGCTTCGATATCGATCTCGGTATAGATGTGCTTTTTCATGCAGCCCGATGCGACGAGCAACACACAAACGACGGCAATGAGTTCCAGAACAATCTTCATCGGCATGGCGACAGGCTCCTGCGATTTCTCGGTAGGAAGATATTTCCAAAATCGGGGCACGAATTCAACCCTCTCCCATGTCACTGCTCAAACAAAAAGGCCGCGCCCATCGGGCGCGGCCTTTGGTAAATCACGACTCTCTGCTTACTTGAGCAGGCCCAGTTCGTTGCGGGCCGCGGTGAGCAGGTTGATGTCCGTGGTACCGGCACCAAGTTCCAGCAGGCGCGCATCACGGGCGAGCTTCTCGACGTGGTACTCTTCCATGTAGCCATAACCGCCGTGGATCTGAATGGCCTTGAGGGCCACTTCGCCTGCCATCTGCGAGGCGTAGGCCTTGCTGGCGTTGACGAAGCTGGGGTCGTTGATCCCCTTCTTCTGCATCCACGCGGTGCGGTAGACGATGTTCTCGACGTTCTTGAGCTTGATGTACATGTCGGCGATGTGAAGCTGAACGGCCTGGAAATCGCCGATGGGGCGGCCGAACTGCTGGCGCTCCTGCACATACTTCACGCAGCGCTCGTAGCACTCTTCAATGATCCCGAGCGCCATCGCCGGGATGCCCGAGCGCTCGTTACCGAGCGATTCCTTGGTGTCCTTGCGACCCTCGGCGCTCTTTTCCTTGCCGCCCAGAAGATTTTCCTTGGGCACGCGCACGTTGTCGAAGAACAGCTCGCTGGTGGGCGAGTCCTTCATGCCCATCTTCTTGAAGGGCTTGCCCTGGGTGAAGCCTTCCATCCCCTTTTCAAGGATGAAGGTGTTGACCGGCTGCTCGGCGCGCGGCTCGCCGCGGTCAATCTTGGCGTAGACGACGAAGATGTCGGCCGCCGAACCGTTGGTGATAAAAGTCTTGGAGCCGTTGAGGACGTAGTAGTCGCCGTCGGGCTTGGCGGCGCTCTTCATGGAACCGAATGCGTCGGAGCCCGCGCCCGGCTCGGTCAGGCACCAGCTCCCCACCTTCTCCATCGTGGCGAGCGGCAGGCCGTATTTCTCAACCTGGTCGGCGGTTCCCTTGGAGATGATCGCGCCACCGGCAAGGCCCATGGAGACGCCCCAGCTCATGGCGAAGCCCGGCGAGACGCGCGAGAGTTCCTTGATGACGACGGCCATCATCATGGGGTCGCCGCCCTCGCCGCCGGCCATTTCGGCCAGGCCGCCGCCACCTTCGTCGACGTCTTCGCCGGCCTCTTTCTTGCGCAGCTTCTCCACGCGCTTCTTGATCGTACCCTTGGCCATCATGTCGAGGCCGAACTTCTTCATCATGTCGCGCATGAGGTCGTAGGGGAGTTCCTCGCCGGCCTCGAGCGCGGGGATCTTGGGCATCAGGTTCTTCTGACACCAGTCGCGGACCATGTCCTGTACCATTTTGGTGGGGGGAGTGAGTTCGAACATCGCAGAGTCCTCTTTTCTCATGGGCCCATTTGAATCAGGGCAGAGATCGGCGGGCGCATTCCCGGCCGGGCCCTGCCGGGCCCGTGCCGCGCCCACTCAATCGGGCCGCGGCCTCGCCGTCCAGCACTGGGATTTGCCATGAATTGACTGACGAGTCAATCGTACTGACGGGAATCCCGGGGGACGCAAATGCCGGGAAACGGGCTCAATTCTGGAAATAGGCGCATCTGGCGTTGCTGCCGCAGAGAATCGCGCCGCCATCGCACTGGCGGCCTGTCCCAGGTGCGCATGCTTCATCGAGTATGAGCTTTCCGTTTCGTGGCCCAAATGCGGGTTTCTCGCCCGGTGCAAGCACGATTCCCTCGTATGCTGCCTGCATCTGTTCGTAGTAATCAAAGAGCAGCGGCGGAAAACCGCCAGGGCTCTGCCCACTCAACGAGCCAAGCAGCGCCACCACTCCAAAGAGATCGAGATCGTAGGAGAATTCATCCCTTACTCGTCGATCGTCGCACCGTAGGGATCGTTGATGTCGAGGAAATCGGCAAAGTCGTACCAGGAACCCAGACACATTTCCTCGGTTGTCTCATCGTCGCCAAGACACAGGCCCCCGGAAATCAGGTCTGCCTCCTCAGCCAAGGGGCTCCACAACGCCTGCACCACCAGCGGCGTATCATCGCCCCAGATGGTGTTTACTCCACCGCCCAGCGTGCCCACGCCCAGGGGGGCGGGATTTAGCGTCAAAGAAGCGAGCATATATACCGAATCGTAATAGGGGTTGAAGTCGTCATCGATGGAGAAGACCAGCGTGCCGTCGAGAGTTACTGTTTCAGGACTTCCCCCATCCCCGAGAATCTCGCCCGTCACGCTACAGCGATCGAACTCGAGGGTGATTCCCAGCTGGGTCCCCACGACTTCGATGTTCGAGTTCGCGATGGCGGCCGGGCCCGCGGGCCAGACAACGAGCTGGTAATAAAGGGTCACCTGCACGTCGGCGGACCCGCTACTACAGAACCCGTCGGGCAGCAGCACGTTGGCGCCGAGGGGCCCCACATCATCGTACATGCCCGGTGAGAACGGGGTGTCGGCATCCACCTGGTTAACATAGGCGTCCACATCGGCGTAAGCCTGGCTGTTGAGGATCGGGCTGTTGACGGTGAGAATTCCGAAGGCCTCGATCAACGCGGCCAGGTCGTCATCGAGCATCACCGCCGTGACGCCGGCTCCGGATTCGAGATCACCATCACAGTTGCGCCTGGAGCACGAGTCCCGAAATGCCCCCAGCACCGAGGCCGAGGGGTTAAGCGCAGCGGCAGAGGAACCACCGCCCCCGCACCCTGCAATGAACAGCAACCCCACGCACACAGCTACCCACCCGTTTCGCATTGGAAATCCTCCCACGTCCCCTGATTTGGATATGGGAAACAATAACCAACAAC
>JAGRBM010000263.1 GCA_020434085.1 Chrysiogenia bacterium
GCCGAGCATCTCGGCCGCAAGGAGGGCGCGCCCGGCGTCGAGCGTTTTTTCGAGCGCTTCGTAACCGCCGTCCACGGCGCCGAGGATCTCGCCGGCCTCCGCGTTTTCAAAGACGACGTTGGCCGCGCGGCGCGAGTCGACAAGATGCGTGGGCGCGACACTCACACCCGGGGCGTCGGCGGCGACCAGGAAGAGCGTGATGCCGCCCTCCTCGCCGGGTCTCCCCGAGGTGCGCGCGGCCACGATGAAGCGATCGGCGGCGTTGCCTTCGAAGACCAGCGTCTTCTCGCCGCTGAGCTTGTAGCCGCCGCCCGCCTTTTCCGCCTTCAGGGCGATGTGCGCGGGCCGGTGCTGCGGGCCCTCGTCCACGGCGAGCGCGACAAGCAGCTCGCCGGTGGCGATCTTCTCGAGCAGCGCTTTCTTCTGCGCGTCGCTGCCGGCGGCGTTGATCGCCGTCACCGCCAGCGCGGCGGTGGAGAGCAGCGGCGTCTGGGCCAGCGTGCGACCGAGTTCCTCGAACACAACGCCCAATTCGCGATAACCCAGCCCCGCGCCGCCGAAGTCCTCGGGCACGAGAATGCCGGCCCATCCAAGCTGCGCCATTTCCTGCCAGAGTTTCTTGTCGAATCCGGTCGCGTCACCGGAATCGCGAAGCCGCCGCATCTCGGTGACGGGCGTCTTCTGCTGGGCGAATTTTCTCGCGGCATCTTTGAGCGCCGCCTGTTCTTCAGTGAGTACGAGTCCCATCTCTGCTTTCCTCTCAGTCGGGCAGACCAAGCACGCGCTTGGCGATGACGTTGAGCTGAATTTCGGAGGTGCCGCCCTCGATGGAGTTGCCCTTGGAACGGAGCCACTGGCGGGTGATGGAAAGTTCGGCGGGGGTAAAGCCCTCGCCCTCCCAGCCCAGCGCAGCGCTGCCCATGACCTTGAGCATCAGCTCGAAGCGGTTCTTGTTGTGCTCGGTGCCGTAGTACTTGAACATCGAGGACGCGGCGCCCATGCCGCCGGCCTTGGCCTCTTCGGCGGCGCGCCGCGTGGTGAGCGCGAATGCCCTGCCCTTCATCTTGTGGCGCGCGATCGCATCGCGCAGCACCGGGTCGGCGACGCGGCCCTCCTCTTCGCCGACATACTTTTTGGCAAGCGCTTCCATGGAGCGGCTCGCACTGTCGCCCGAGAGCGCGCCGCCCAGACCGAAGCCCGAGATCATCTGGCGCTCGTGCTGCAAGAGGCGCTTGGCAATGGTCCAGCCACCGTTGCGAGGGCCGACGAGCTGGTCCTTTGGAACGCGCACGTTGTCGAAGAAGGTCTCGCAGAACGGCGAGGCGCCGCTGATCAGACGGATGGGCCTTGCCGAGACGCCCTCGCTCTCCATGTCGAAGAGCAGGAAGCTGATGCCGTCGTGCTTGGTGCTCTTGTCGGTGCGCACCAGGCAGAAGATCCAGTCGGCCTTGTCGGCGTAGCTCGTCCAGACTTTCTGGCCGTTGACGATGAAGTGGTCGCCGTCCTCGACGGCGCTGGTCTGCAGGCTCGCCAGGTCCGAGCCCGCGTTGGGCTCGCTGTAGCCCTGGCACCAGCGGATCTCGCCGCGGGCGATGGGCGGCAGGTATTTGAGTTTCTGCTCTTCGGTCGCGAATTCGAGCAGCGCGGGCCCGAGCATCCAGATGCCGAAGCTCTGCAGGGCCGGGCGGCAGTTCAGGCGCCGCAGTTCCTGTTCGAGCACACGCGCTTCCTTCGCGCTGAGCCCGCCGCCGCCATACTCTTTGGGCCAGGCCGGCACGGTCCAGCCTTTCTCGACCATGCGCTCCAACCAGAGTTTTGAATCGGGGTTCTTGTAGGTTGCGCGGCGACCACCCCAGACGGTTTCATCGTCGGGCATCGGCGTGCGCATGGACTCGGGACAATTCTCCTCGAGCCAGGCGCGCACATCCGCGCGGAATTCTTCGAGCTCGCTCATGGGCCTCTCCCTCAATCTGGTTCAGCGTGCGCGATGTCTCGCATGGAGCTGAACAGATGTTCAGCGAACCGTAGTAAGCGCGCCGACCCGTGGCAAGCGGCGCGTTCGAATGCTTCGCGAGAAGTTGCAGCCATGTTGCAACCCAGCGGAAATTCAATCATTTTGAACCCAGCATGAGTGAGCCGGAAAAGAAGCAGCGCAAGCCCTCCGCGCGGGCGGAGAAGTCGAAGGAAGCCATCGTCGCGGCCTTTGTCGAGCTGGTGCGCGAGGGCAACCGGCGCCCCACCGCCCCGGTGATTGCCGAGCGCGCGGGCGTCTCCGAGCGCCTTGTCTACCACCACTTCAAGGACATGAAGCGGCTGCTGCTCGAATCCCACAGGATCAACCGGCCGGTGGTGGCCCCGCTGCTCGAGGACCTGATTTTCGAGGGCACCTTCAAGGAACGGCGCGACTACTTCGTCAAGGCCCGGGCCAAGGCCTACGAGTTCGTCCAGCACAACCGCCGCTATAGCTATCACCACGCGTTTCGCTCGCGAGAAATCTCTGACTTTCTGCTCTCGTTCTGGCAGACCGAGGGCGCCCAGTTCTGCCACGTATTCGCCGAGGAGCTCGAGAAGTTTTCGGGTGAGGAGCGCGCCACGCGCGAGGCGAATCTGCGCGCGGTGTGTTCATGGAACTACTGGGAAATCCTGCGACAGATCGAAGGGCTGAGCGTCGCCAGGGCCAAGGCCGCAGTGAGCAAGGCCATCACGCAGATTCTTCTGGTTTCCTGAGAACTACTGAACAAACGCGACGGTCGAGACAAAGGTCATCGCCTGATCGGTGTTGCGGCTCAGAACGGGCAACACGAAGGACACACCCGTCGTCAGCGCCACGCTTTCATTAACGCTCCAGATGCAGCCCGGGGTCACCATGTGAACGTGCGCCGTGGGGCCGCCCGGTGCATGCTCGTGCAGGGCATTCCATTCGAGGGTGAGTTCCAGGGATTCAAGCGGCGAGTAACCAAGTGCCGCGTTCCAGGCGAGAAACCACCTGGCGTTGCCGGTCTCGGTGCGCCCGGCGGTGGTCCCGCCGGCCTCGAAGTCCAGGTCGGCGGTCCAGACATCGGCGAAGCTTGCCGAGAGCACCACGCCGCCATGGCCGCCGAATGCCGACATCGAAGAGCTGGTGGGAAGCGAAACGCCGCCACGGAGCCCCGCAGCGAGTTGGTCGCTGAATCCAAACACATACTGCGCGCCAAGCCCCAGATCGCTCATGCCGGTATCGGTCACTGCGGGGAGAGCGGTTGCGTCTTCTGAATGGAAGATGCTGAAGGCGGCGCCGAGCTCGAAGTTCTCGGCCGCGCCGAAGGTGGCGCGCAGCGCGAGCGCCTGTTCGGAGAGGCGCCCGCCCAGCGGGCGCGCGGTCCCCGTGGCATCGATGAACTTGCTCGCGCGGAAGAATTCGTAGCCACCCTCGAGCTCGACCTCGCCCTCGCCGAGCGCTTCGGCCACCGGGGCGACGACCTTGCCGCCCGAGAGACCGTCCACCGCGTGAACGGGCTGGGCAAAACATATCGAGACGAGCGCAAGAAGCGCAGGCAGTGGGAGTCGTTTCACGGTTGCTTCCTTCAGTGATGCAGCGGCCCCTGCCGCGCGGGATCAGGCAAAGGTAGCCGCAATGCGCTCCCAGAACCAGAAGGACGCGACGCTTCCCAACGCGAAAGCGCCCCAGCGGGTGATGACCGGTGCGCGCTCTCCCGCGAAGTGCCGCGCCAGCGCCAGCACCGGGATGAGCGCGCCCACGAAGAGGAGCTGACCGAGTTCCACGCCCACGTTGAAGGAAAAGAGCGCCGTGGGGATCTCTCCCTGGGGCAGACCGATCTCACGGAGCGCGCCGGCAAATCCCAGCCCGTGAAAGAGACCGAAGGTCGCCGAGATGAGTCCCGGGTAGCGCTGGGTCAGCGTCTTTGGCGCATCGGGATCGCGCAGCAGTTCCGCGCCCACCAGCAGGATGCTGAGCGCAATGAGCGCCTCGGTGGGCGCGCTTGCCACGCGGACGATGTCCAGCGCAGAGAGCGCCAGCGTGATCGAATGTCCCACGGTAAAGGCCGTGATCGTGCCCAGCAGTTTTCGTCCCGAGCCCACAAGCAACACCAGCGCCAACACGAACAGAAGATGATCGATGCCCGTCAGGATGTGTTCGACACCGAGCGATCCGTATTGCAGGCCCACCGAAGAGGCTTCGGACATTTCGCCGCCGATCGTTTCGGCCGGGTGCTTTGCATCGAGCATCGCCTCATGCACCTGGCCACCGGCGGAGATCACACGCAGCAGGACCTGCGCATGGGTCTGCGCGATTCCCGCGACGGTGATCTCGCTGCCTTCGAGCCCCTGCTCTCCGCAGTCGGCCTTCCAGCGCGCGGACATGCCATTGCTGGTCATGTTGTCGGTAATCATCCCGAGCGCCTTGCAGTGCGCGGGCAGGGTCGGCTCACCCGCGACGGGGGCGTGTTCACTTCCCGAGTAACGAAACAGAACATTGAAGATACCGGGTTCGGCCTCGCGCAATTCGAAAATACCGAATTCGAGCTGGTGCGCCATCACAAGACGCGGCGCGAGAAGCAGGATCAGGGTGATGGTTGCGGTGATCAGTGTTTTTGTTTTCATTGCGCCAGCTCCGCCACGTGCATCTCGGGATACTCGGCATTGACCTCGTAGCCGGCGATCAGCTCATCCACGGCCGTGCGGCGGGCCGATTCGCGCTCGTCCTCAAGGAAGGCCTGATAAATCTCCGTGCGTGCCTCCTCGAACTCCGGAACGCGGGCGGCATTGCGCTCACGTACACGCACCAGGTGAAGGCCAAAGGGGCTGGGCACTGGACCCTGCCAAGCGCCGACCTCCAAATCGCCGATCAGTGCCGCGGCGTCCTCACCCATCATTTCAGAGAGCCGACCATCGGCGACTTTCTCGAAGCTCGCGCCCCAGAGAAAGCCGTCGCTCCGCGCGCGCCAGTCGCCGTCATTCTTCTGAAGAGCGGCCAGCACGCGGGCGGCATCGTCACTCAAGTTCTCGTGACGATCACTGGCCAGAAAGACGTGGTCGAAGCTGCTGGTGGCCGGGCGCTCGAAGCGTTCCGGGTCGCTCTCAAAGAAGGCGAGCAGCTTCTCGCGGGTCGGCGCCTGGGCAAGCGCGCCGTCCTCGACGACAAAGCGCATTTTCTGGACAAGGCGGCGGCGCACAATGGGATCGTCGCGATCAAGGCCCCAGCGCAGCGCCTCGCGGTAGAGCACCTCGTTCTCCACATAACTGCGCACCGCGCCTTCGAGATCACTGTGGGCGGCGGGCTGACCGGTACGAAGGAGGAACTCATCGCGCAGGCCCTTGATCATCTCCGGGGGCACTTCAATGACGCGGCTGTCCCTGCCCGCGCTCTCGCCACCGAATGCGCCGTGCGCACCGAAGAGAAGCGCGCCCACGAGAAGGAACTGAAAAAGCGGCTCGCGCACAATGCGCTTGATGCGCCCCTGCGGGGCCTTGTTCTGAATTTCCGGTGTCGTCATCGCTTGCCTCCCACCCCGTCGATCAATTCCCGGGGCATTTTTTTATTGCATGCCAACTGCAATAGTGATATCAAAATTACAGTTTGACTGCAATAACAAAAATCCAAGTCTGGCCCAGGGGAACTGGGGAATTTGGGAGGAGAGGTAAAAAATGAAACGATTTCAGGGAGTTATGATCGCACTGGTGCTCTTCACAGGCACCTTCGCCGGTGGCGGGACGCCCCCGCCGCCACCAGAACCGACCGAGCCCGCGCTCGGTGAATGTCAGGGCTACAGCCCGACCAAGAACGCCTATTTCGGCGACCTTCACGTCCACACGAGCTACTCGCTCGATGCCGTCCAGTTCGGCAATGAGAACGACCCGTGGGATGCCTATGCCTTTGCAAAGGGCGATGAAGTCCACCTGGCCCCCTATGATGACCCCAACCGCAAGATCACAATCAGCAAGCCACTCGACTTCGCCGCGGTGACCGATCACTCGGAATTCATGGCCGAAGCCTCGGTCTGCTTCGAGGGCGGCACGACCGCTTACTGGAGTCCCTGGTGCGTCGCCGTTCGCCGGGGAAGTGCGAGTGACGGACTGCTGGGCAGCATGTTGGCCTTCGGACTCTCGGTTGGTGGCATGCTTCCCGACGACGGCCTTGAGTCGAACCTTTGCCGCCTGCGCCCGGGTCTGTGCAACGACCGCGCGCATGATGTCTGGCAGCGTGAACAGCAGGCAGCCAAGGACAACTACGACATGAGCACCAAGTGCAAGTTCACCACCTTCGTGGGGTACGAGTACACCGGCTCACCGCGGGCCAACAACTGGCACCGGAACATAATTTTCAAGAACGACACCGTTCCCGATCTGCCCATCAGCTTCCTCGATGCGCCCGAGCAGGAACTGCTCTACGACCTGCTCGACGCCGCCTGCAACAACAACCCCAACGGCTGCGAAGCGCTGGCCATCCCCCACAACTCGAACCTGGGCGGCGGCGCCATGTTCGTGCCCTTTACCGAAGACGGCACGCCCTACGATGCCACGCAGGCGGCCATTCGCTCGCGCGTGGAACCGCTCGTTGAGATGTACCAGCACAAGGGCGCTTCGGAGTGCACCTTTGGTCCCGGACCGCTCGGCAGCGAAGACGAACTCTGCGGTTTCGAGCTGCTGCTTCCCGAGATCTGCACCGGCAGCCCCGATGATTCGCCCGACTGCAAGCCGCTTTGCTCGGACCTGCTGGTCCAGGGCGGCGGATTCCTCGGTCGTTGCATCGAGCCCAGCGACTTCGTGCGCGGCGCGCTTCGCAACGGCATTGCCGAGCAGCAGCGCATCGGTGCCAACCCGTTCAAGATGGGCTTCATCGGCAGCACCGACACCCACAACTCCATCCCCGGCGCGACCGAGGAGCAGGCCTTCCCCGGTCACGGCGGCAGCCAGGATGCAACCCTGGCCGACCGGCTCACCGATTCGCCGCTGGACAACCTCGACGGCGGCGGCATGGGACTGCTTGACGGGCTTGCCGGCGGAGTCCTGGGTCTGCAGACCAAGCGCTTCAGCCCCGGCGGCCTGGCCGTCGTGTGGGCCGAACAGAACACCCGCGGCCCGATCTTCGAGTCCATGCAGAACCGTGAGACCTATGCCACCAGCGGCACGCGCATCATCACGCGCTTCTTCGGCGGCTGGAATCTGCCCGCCAATATGTGCGGCAGCGCCAACATGGTGAGCCAGGGTTACAGCAATGGCGTCGCCATG
Source organism: Chrysiogenia bacterium (assembly GCA_020434085.1). NCBI lineage: Bacteria > Pseudomonadati > Chrysiogenota > Chrysiogenia > Chrysiogenia bacterium. Next base: position 7,231 of record JAGRBM010000263.1, read on the forward strand.
GGCGGCGACCTGCCGCCGCGTCCGGCCGGTGCGGCTCCGCGCTTCTCGGTCTCCGCGCTGCGCGATCAGCTCAGCGCCCCGCTTCAGCGCATCCAGATCATCAAGGGCTGGACCGAGACCGTGAACGGCCAGGTCACCACCCGTGAGAAGGTCTTTGAAGTGGCCGGCAATCCCGACAACGGCGCCAGCGTGGACGTCAATTCCTGCCAGCTCCAGGGCAGCGGCTACGCCAGCCTGTGCGAAGTGTGGGAAGACCCCGAGTTCAATCCCAACGAGGCAGCCTTCTACTACGCCCGCGTGGTGGAGAACCCGACCTGCCGCTGGCACCGCGCCCAGTGCAACGAGGCCATCCAGAGCGGGCAGCTCTCCTGCGACACTGTCGATCCCGACAGCCCGCTGGCCAACTGCTGCAATGGCAGCCTTCCCGACACGATCCAGGAGCGCGCCTGGACCTCACCCATCTGGTACACACCTTAACACGGCAAAGTCCCAGCCTTTTGCCAGAGCGCCCGGTCCCGCAAGGACCGGGCGCTTTTCTTTGGGCACGCGCAAATAACGCCCGCACCCGTGACCTTGCCCCCGCGCGTGGTAGACTCCCCCTCGCTCGGGCGGGCAATTCGGAGGGGGACGACCTGCCCGGCGCAGCCGCGCGCCCCTCCATGTCAGTTGAGGTACCGCCGTGAGCGAGGTCCCCGAGAACCCACGCAACAAACGACTCAAGAAGATCGGCCTGATTCTGGGCGGTCTCTACGTAATCTACGCTGTCGCGACTTTCTTCATTGTCCCGGCGGTCGTGCGCTCGCAGCTCTCCGCCGTCACCAGGGACACCCTCCACCGCGAAGCGAGCGTGCGCAAGGTCAGTTACAACCCGCTCACGCTGGCGCTGGGAGTTGAGGGATTCGAACTCCAGGATCCCGACGGGAAGAAGTTCGTCGGCTTCGAGCGTCTCTTCGTGGACTTCCAGCTCTCGACGCTCGTGCGCGGCGCGCTCACCTTTTCAGAGATCTCGCTACGCGAGCCCTACGTGCGCATCGAGGTGCTCGAGAACGGCAAGCTCAACTTCGCCGACCTGATGGAGAAGGAAGAGACACCCGAGGACGTGCCCGAAGAAAAGAGCAGCGAATTGCCGGGCCTGCACGTCTTCGAACTCGCCATCGCCGGCGGCACCCTCTACTTCCGCGACGGCGCAAAGGAAGTTCCCTTCGTCGCCAACGTCACACCGATCGCCATTTCGGTGCAGGACTTCAACACCGGCCGCGGCAAGGACAGCCCCTACGCCTTTACCGCCAGCACCGGCCAGGGCGAGACCCTCGAATGGGAGGGCAGCTTTGCCATCAATCCCGTTCGTTCGAGCGGGCGTTTCTCGCTGCGCAACATCCGCGCGCGCACCCTGTGGGAATACGTGCAGGAGCGCTTCGCCTTCGAAATCGCTGGCGGCCAGATCGCGCTGGGCGCGCGCTATGACGCCGACACCAATGGCAAGGTCACCGTCTCGGACGGGACCTTTACGCTCAAGGACCTCGACGTGCGCGAAAAAGGCGGCGAAGCGCCCGTCATCGCCGTGCCCGGTTTCGAGATCGGCGGCATCGGCCTTGACCTGGCCAAGCAGGAGGTGACGCTCGGCAGCGTGAGCACCAGCGGCGGCACCGTCGCGGCGCTCAACGACCCAGAGGGCGGGCTCAACCTCCAGCGCCTCTTCACGCCGGTCACTCCCGAAGCGCCCGGGCCCGACGTTGCCGGGGATCAAACGCCGCCTGCGGAAGCCGCGCAACAAGAAGAGAGCACGCAGCAAGAAATCGCAGCAGAAAACCCGCCCGAAGAAGAAGCCGCGCAGCCCGAGGTTGACGCGGAAGCTCCGCCAGAAGAAGAACCGGCCCCACCGGCCGAACCCGAGGGCGAGCCGTGGACCGTGCGCGTGGGCGGCCTCAAACTCGGTGAGTACAGCGTGCGCTGGAATGACACCACCGTGGAGCCCGCCGCCGACGTGAGCCTTGCCGCGCTCGCAGTGGAAACCGGCGCGATCACCATTCCAGGCGGCGCGGCTTTCCCCGTTTCCATTGCCACCACCATCGGGGAGAGCCCCGTGCGCGTGAGCGGCACCGCCGCGCTCGATCCGCTGACGCTCGACCTCGACGTGGATGTGAGCGCGCTCTCTCTCAAACCCGCCGAGGGATACATTCGCCAGAGC
>JAGRBM010000264.1 GCA_020434085.1 Chrysiogenia bacterium
ACTACTGCCCGCGGCGCTTCTTTCGAAGCGCCTCAAGCCGCGCGGCAATTTCCTTTTCGGCGCCATGGTCGGTGGGCTTGTAGAACTCCGTGCCGATCAGTTCTTCGGGAAGGTGCGTCTGGGCGGAGCTTGCATCGTCGTAGTTGTGGGCATATTCGTAGCCCTTGCCGTAGCCCAGTTCCTTCATCAGCGCGGTGGGCGCGTTGCGGATGTGCGCCGGCACTTCGAGCGGGCCGCTGCCACGCACTTCCGCGCGCGCGGCCTCCAGCGCGGCGTAGCTGGCATTCGACTTGGGCGCGCAGGCCAGATAGCTCGCTCCCTGCCCCAGGTTGATGCGCGCCTCGGGCAGGCCGACGAATTCCACGGCGCGCGCCACGGAGATCGCGAGCGTGAGCGCCTGCGGATCGGCGTTGCCCACGTCCTCGGAAGCGAAGATCACCATGCGCCGGGCGATGAATTTGGGATCTTCGCCTGCCTCCAGCATGCGCGCCATCCAGTAGAGGGCTGCGTCGGGATCGGAACCCCGCATGCTTTTGATGAAGGCGCTGGCGATGTTGTAGTGCTCTTCGCCTGCCTTGTCGTAGCGAATCGGGCGACTCTCAAGCGCGCGGCTCACGACTTCTTCGTTGATCTCGTTTGCCTTCGACGCCTGCGCCAGGGTCGCCGCCGTCTCCAGCAAATTGAGGGCCTGGCGCACGTCGCCACGACTCTGGCGGGCGATGCGCCGAAGTGCCTCTTCGGTCGCGCGGAGCTTCTTCTCCCCAAGGCCGCGCTCTTCGTCGGCGAGCGCGCGGGCCAGCACCCCGGAAAGCTGATCCACCGAGAGCGGCTTCAAAACCGCGACCTGCACACGCGAGAGGAGCGCCGCGTTCAGCTCAAAAGAGGGATTCTCCGTGGTCGCACCGATCAGCACGATGGTTCCCGATTCCACGTGGGGCAGGAAGGCATCCTGCTGGGCCTTGTTGAAGCGGTGGATCTCATCGACAAACAGCAGGGTCGGCTTGCCGCCGCGCTGGTGACGACGCTCGGCCTCGGCGACGATCTCGCGCACTTCCTTCACCCCGCCCGCGACGGCCGAGAAGGGAACGAAGGGCAGCCCGGCCTCCCGGGCAAGGATGCGCGCCAGGGTCGTTTTTCCCGTTCCCGGCGGCCCCCAGAAGACGATGGATGGAAGTTCCCCGCGCTCGAGCGCCACGCGCAGCAGCCCGTCCTCGCGCAGCAGATCTTCCTGCCCGACCACATCCGCGAGCCCCTCGGGGCGCACCCGCTCGGCCAGCGGCGCATCCTTGCGCGCTTTTGGCATCTGGGGCGGTAATTGATCGAAAAGGTCCATCGCGCTCTGGCTTAGCACACGCTACACTGCGCGGGCGAACCGGGCGGCCCAGCGCCCCCGGTGTGCTAGGGTGCCTTGCAACGAAACCAGGGGAGAGCAACAGAGCGGTGTCCACCATCGAATCCGTCGCCATCGTGCTGCGTGCGCGCCATGACGAGGCCATCCTCGAACTCGGGCGTGAGCTGGCCCACTGGCTGCTCAAGCAGAAGATCCAGGTCAGCGCCCGTGCCCCCGTGGCGAAGGTCCTGGGCATTGGCGAGGTAAAGGTCGTCAAGACCATCAAGTCCGACCTCGTGGTCGTCTTTGGTGGCGACGGCACCCTGCTCTCCACCGCGCGCGAGGTCGCCCATACCGGCGCGCTGCTCGTCGGCGTGAACATGGGGCGCCTGGGATTCCTCGCTGAAGTCTCCCGGCGCCGGATGATTCCGGTCCTCACTTCCGTCATCGAAGGCAAATACTCCGTAGAAGAGCGCACCATGCTCGAAGTGAGCGTGCTGCGCGGCAAGAAGGAAGTCGAGACCTTCGCCGCCCTCAACGACGCAGTCGTGGACAAGGGCTCCATCGCGCGCCTGCTCCGCTTCGACGTACGCATCGATCGCTCGCAGCTCACCGAGTACGCCGCCGACGGTCTCATCGTTGCAACCCCCACGGGCTCTACCGGCTACTCCATGGCCGCGGGCGGGCCGCTGCTGCACCCTTCGGTGCAGGCCTTCCTGCTCACCCCCATCTGCCCGCATCAATTATCGGGCAGGCCCATTGCGATTCCCGATACTTCGGAAGTCGCCATCAAGCTCAAGGAACCATCGGAAGAGGCCACTCTGACCATCGACGGGCAGGTGGCCTACCCCATGGCCAAGGACGACATCGTACGAATTCGCAAGAGCAAGCATCCGGCCAAGCTCGTGCGGATCCCAGGCCGCAGCTACTACGAAGTGCTGCGCGGAAAGTTCCACTGGAACAAGACCACCACCGACTAAACCCATGCTTCGAGAACTGCGTCTGAAAAATGTTGCGGTCATTGAAGAAGCCGCCCTGGAGTTCGACGAGGGCTTCACCGTGCTCACCGGCGAGACCGGTGCGGGCAAGAGCCTCCTTGTCGGCGCGCTCAATCTGGTTCTCGGCGCGCGCGCCAGTACCGACCTGATCCGCACCGGTGCCGACGAAGCCTCGGTCGAGGCCGCCTTCGAAGACGGGGATGCGCCCGGCATCGCCGCCCTGCTCGAAGAAGCCGGCATCGAGGTGGAATCCACCCTCATCGTCAAGCGCACCCTCTCGGCCCAGGGCAAGAACCGCGTCTTCGTGAACGGCTCGCTCGCGCCACTGAATCTGCTCACGCGCATCGGGCGCGAGCTGCTCAACATTCTGGGGCAGCACGAGCACCATACCCTGCTGCACGCCGAGACCCAGCGCGAGCTGCTCGACGCCTTCGCAGCCCACGACGCCCTGCTTGAGAACGACGACCAGCGCGACCTGCTCGATTCCTACGCCGCCCACCGAGAGCTGCTCTGTGAAATGCAGGAGAAGTTCGACGCCTGGCAGGTCGAGAAACAGGCGCTCGATTCCCTGCAGACCGACGAGGAAGAGCGCGCCCGGCGTATCGACTACCTGCGCTACCTGAGCGAGGAACTCGGCGACGCCGCGCTACAGGAAGGCGAAGAAGAGTCTCTCAACACCGAACGCGCGCGGCTGGCAGGTGCCGAGAAGATCGTGCAGGCCGCCGGCACCGGTTACGGCGCGCTCTACGAATCCGAGGACGCCATCATCGACCGCGTCAATGCGCTGAGCGCGGACCTGGCCGCCGTGGCCAAGCTCGATGAGAACCTCGCCGAGGCCGCGCGCCTGCTGGGCGAGGCCGCGCCGCTTCTCGAAGAAGCCGCCGGAAGCCTGCAACACGCTGCCGCCGGTTTTGCCGAAGACAGCGACGAGCTGGAAAGCCGCCTCAACGAAATCGAGTCGCGCCTCGACCTGTTCGCCAAGTTGAGGCGCAAGCACGGCGCCGAGAGCGTCGATGAGCTGATCGCCACCTATGCGAAGATCAGCGAAGAGCTCGAATCCCTCGAAGACTACGACTCGGCGCTCGAAAAACGTCGGCGTGCCGAGAAGAAGGCCCGTGAGGCAGCCGAGCAGGTTGCGAAGAAACTCCATGCCTCACGCGTGGAGGCGGCCAACCGGCTTGGCGCAGAAGTCTGTCGCGAGCTCGAGGACCTCAACATGAACGCCGCGCAGCTCATCGCGGCTGTGAGTGAAGAAGAGCGCCTGAGCCCCCACGGCAGTGATGAGGTGGCATTCCTCTTTGCGCCCAACCTGGGCGAGACGCCGCGCCCGCTGGCCAAGATCGCCTCTGGCGGCGAACTCTCCCGCGTGCTCCTGGCCCTGCGCCTCATTCTTACCGAGCCCGGCCGTGTGCGAACCCTGGTGCTCGACGAAGTGGACGCGGGAATTGGCGGCATCACCGCCGAAGTAGTCGGCCGCAAGATCCGCCGCCTCTCGAAGAATTTTCAGGTCATCTGCATCACCCATCTGCCCCAGATCGCCTGCCAGGCCCAGCGCCACCTGCATGTGAGCAAGGCCGCCACAAAGGGCCGCACCCAGACGCGCGTCGACGTGCTTGGTGAAGACGAGCGCGTTGAAGAAATCTCGCGGATGCTCGGCGGCAGCGCCGTTACCAAGGAAGTGCGCACCACCGCGCGCCAGCTTCTCCGGCAGTCCGAGGCCCCAGCTCGCTAGATGGCCTACCTCAGCGACAAGGCCGCCCTGCGCCACCTGGAGCGCGTGCTCCGTAGCGCCGGCGTGGATGGCTGGGAGATCTATCTGAGCGGCACGCGCGAGCTTTCGGTCGAGGCCAGGGACGGCGAGGTCGAGAGTCTCCAGCGCGCAGTGAGCCGCGGCGTGGGCGTTCGCGTCCTGCGCGGCGGGGCGCCGGGTTTTGCATTCACGACGAATTTTAGGGCCGAAGCCCTCGATGCCGCCGCACGTGCCGCGACCGATGCCGCGCGCTACGCCACGCCCGACCCGGCCCTCGCGCTGATCGCTCCACAACGCCTTCCGAAAAAAGACCTCGCCCTCTTCGACCCCGCGCTCTCTCGCGTCTCGCAGAAAAAGCGCGTGGCCATGGCGCTCGAGCTTGAAGCGGCCACCCGCGCCGCCGACAAGCGGATCACCCAGGTGCGCAGCGCAAGCTACGAAGAAGATGCGAGCTGGCTTCACCTGCGCAATTCCGAGGGGCTCTGCCTCGAAGACAGGGAAACCTCGGCGGGCCTGAGCGTCATGGCCGTCGCCGGCGACGAGGACGAATCCGAAGCCGGCTACGAGTTTCAGGATGTGCGATTTTTCGCCGAGCTCAATCCCGCCCGCGTTGCGCGCGGCGCGGCTCGCGACGCCGTCCGCCAGCTCGGCGCACGGCCCGTACCGGGAAAATCCGGCCCTGTCGTATTCGAGAACCTTGCTGCGTCCGAATTGCTCGACGTCATGGCTGATTCCTTCTGCGCCGATCAGGTGCAAAAAGGCATGTCGGGGCTGGAGGGCAAGCGCGGCAAGCGCGTCTTCGGCGAGCACATCGACATCCTCGATGACGGCCTGCTCAAGAAGGGCCAGGGCAGCGCTTTCTTCGACGATGAGGGCGTCCCCCAGCAACGCACCCATCTGGTGAGCTGCGGCGAGCTGCTGGGCTATCTCTATGACAGCGCCAGCGCCCGGCGCGAGGGTGCGCGTTCGACGGGCAACGCCGTTCGTTCGGGCGGCTTTACCGGCGCGCCCGAAGTCGGGGTGACCAACCTCTTCGTCAAGAAGGGCAAACACACACTTCCGGCACTTCTCTCCGAGATGGGAAACGGATTTCTGATTACCGAACTCATGGGCGTGCACACCGCCAACCCGGTTACCGGAGAGTTTTCCTTCGGCTGCGCCGGACAGGTCGTGCGCGGCGGCAAAATCGCCCATCCCTTCAAGGGGATGGCGGTTGCGGGGAACCTCTTCGACCTGTATAAGCGCGTGGAGCTGGTGGGCAGCGATCTTCGCTTCTCCAGCGGCGTGGGCTCGCCCAGCCTTCTGGTAGGCAAGCTCAGCGTGAGCGGCGGCTGAAATGGAACTACGGCAGATACTTCTACTGATCCTCTTTGGCGCGCACCTCGTCGCGTTCAGCGTGTTGCTGTTCAAGCAGCGGCGCCCCTCGCTGCTGCTTCCGATTTCCGTGTTCAGCCTTCTCGTGCTCACCCAGCTCTTTTGGCATTCCCAGGTCATGCTCGACATCCCGGGCGCCGGGGCGACCCCCCTTCCCCGCGCCTTTCGCGTGGCGGCCATCATTCTGGCCGTTCCTTCGATCGGACTCATGGTTCGCCGCATTCTCGCGCGCGTCCAGACCCGCAAGGCAGAGGCGTTGACGGCTTCCAGCGAAGATCGGTAACGTAAGGGCCTGCAGCAAGAACAGACCTCCCCGCGCTGCGGGGAGCGGGGGATTTCTTGGACCCATTCAGCAGTACCATCATCACCACCATCGCGGTGGGCGTCACGGCCCTCGTCGTTTCCGAGCTCGTGCGCCTGCCGAGCATCGTGTTCCTGCTCACTCTGGGCGTCGTTCTTGGCCAGTCGGGCCTGGGGCTCATCGACCCCGGCGCGCTGGGCGGCTCGCTCAATCAGGGGATCCGCCTTGCGGTCGTCGTCATCCTCTTTGAGGGCGCGCTCTCCCTGAATTTCGCCCAGCTTCGTGGCATCGCCACCGGACCGATCCGCAATCTGCTGAGCGTCGGCGCGCTAATCACCTGGTTCGGCGCGGCAGCCGCTGCCCGCTGGATTGCCGGCCTGGACTGGCCCGTCGCCCTCCTGTTCGGTTCGATCATGATCGTTACCGGCCCCACCGTGATCGGCCCGATCCTGCGCAGGGTGCGCCTCAAGCCGGGCCTGGCAAACATTCTCCAGTGGGAAGGCGTGCTCATCGATCCCATCGGCGCGGTCGTCAGCGTTGTACTCCTCGAATATTACCTCAGCCAGGAACCCTCCATCACGGGCACGCTGGTGAACTTCTTCTTCGTGCTGGGCGGCGGCACGGTGGTGGGCCTGATTGTTGGTTTCGCCGGCGGTGCGCTGCTGCGAAAACGCTCGCTCTGGCCCGTGGAGGAAGAACACAGCGGCAATCTATTCGCCCTTGCCATGGCGCTGGCCGCCTTCGGGCTTGGCGAGCTCGTGCGCCACGAGGCGGGCATCATGGCCGCCACCGTGGTCGGCATGGTGCTGGGCAACATGAAGCTCCACAACATCGAGGACCTCCAGCGCTTCGGCGGTCAGGTCTCGAACCTCATGGTCGCCGGGCTGTTCCTGATCCTCGCGGCCGGCATCGATCTCGAAGCCCTGCGCGGCAGCACCGGGATGCTCTTTGGTGTCGTCGCAGCCGTCGCCCTGCTCGTGCGCCCGATCAACATCTTTGTCTCCACCGCCGGCTCGGGTATTTCCATGCGCGGGAAACTCTTTCTCTCATGGATTTCTCCGCGCGGCGTCGTCGCCGCCTCGGTCGCCTCGCTGATCAACATTTCGCTGCCCGAAAACCGCTTCGAGGGAACCGAGCTGCTCGAAGCGCTCGTATTTCTCACCATCGCGACCACCGTGCTCGCGCAGGGTCTGAGCGCTGGCTTTGTCGCCAAGGCGCTGGGCGTCGCGCAGCCCGAGCGGCGCGGCTTCCTCATCATCGGGGCTCACGCACTGGGCGTGGCCATTGGCAAGGCGCTGCGCGCCCAGGGCGTCACCGTTGTGATGGTCGATACCAACCTGACCAACTGCATCCGCGCCCGCATGGAAGGTCTCGAGGCGGTCAAGGGCAATGCCCTGGACGGAGGATTCCTCACCAAGGTGCTCGACCCCACCATCGGCAACCTGCTGGCGCTGACAGCCAACGATGAGGTCAATGCCCTGGCCTGCGTGGCTGCCCGCCCCTTCCTTGGGAGCGCCACCCTCTGGCGGGCGGTCAACGAAGCCGAGAGCGATGTTAGCTCCAGAACAGAAGTGCCCGGCACCGGTGTCGGCGCCGTGGCCTTTGCCGAGAGCTTTGACATCATGCAACTGAGCCGCGCGATTGCCGCTGACGTGCGATCGATTGAAACAATTGAAATCGAGCAGGACCTGACGGTCCCCACTGAGATGCTCGCCGATTCCGAGGCACCCTTCCCGCTCATGGAAATCGACGGCGCCCGCATCCGGGTACTGACTCCCGGCGCGAAGCTCGAACAGGGATCGCGGGCAATCGCGCTTTCCGCCGCGCCTGCGCAGGTTGCGGTCTGATTTTTCTGAAAAATTCGAGGGGACGCTAAACGGCTAGCGCTTTCGAAAGACGGACTTCATCGAGTCGACGAGGCCCTTTTTCTCTTTGCTCTCGGCGCCGGCGCTCATGACCCGCTGCGCCTGCGAGGCAAAGGCCTTTGCCTCGCGGGCGGCGGCGGCGTTCTTGTCGTTGAGCTGCACGGCCTTGCGGAACATGTCGTAGGCAATGGCGGGCTTGTCCTCGATCTTCGCGATATAACCCATGTAGAGATAGGCCTGATCGGAGTTCGGATTGATCTCCAGCGCCTTCTTGAGATAGGCCTTGCCCTTTTGCTTGTTCACGACCGGATCGCCCTTGCGTTTCTTGTAGGTGGCCCAGCCCAGAAGTGCCCAGTAGTCGGCCTCATCGCTTTTTACCTTGATGGCCAGGCGCAAGTACTGTTCGGCCTCATCCATGTTGCCCTGCTTGACGCAGATCTCGGCCTTCTGGAACTCCATCTCGGCGCGCAGTGCGCGCTGGGCCTGCTCGACGGCTTCGTCCTCTTCGACGGCGTTGCCGGCGAGCACTTCCTTGTAGTGGTCTCGTTTCTCGGTGTTGCTGAGGACGTTGTAGGCGTCCGTAATCTTGCCGAAGATCTCGTCAGCCTTGCTCCTGTCCTCGCCGCTCAAAACCATGCCGGCAAAGGCATCACTGTGAAACTGCTTGGCCAACTGGAAATAGGCCTTCTTGATTTCGGCTTCGCCCGCTTCGGGCTCAAGGCCGAGCACCTCGAAGTGGTTGCCCTCGTGAACGCGGGCATAGCTCTCGTTGATGAGCTTGCGGGCGGCTTCTGATTCCTCGGGCGAGGCCATGGTGAATACTCCACAATGCCGTGACGACCTGGCGGGCCGCACAAATCGCTGAAATTCGGCTGATTTTAAGTATAGAGCGATTGGCCCGGTCGCGGCAACGCCCCGGAAAACAGCGCTGGAATCAGGCCGGCGCTGAGCCCTTGGTCTGTTCGATCAAGGTGTCGATCTGGTGCAGGTCGCGCTGAATGGCCTCGTCATCGGGACGCACCGCCAGCGCGGCCTCGAAATGGCGCTTGGCCATCATGTGCTTGCCCTCATAGGCATAAATCCGGCCCAGTTCGAGCAGTGCCATCGCGTTGTTGGGATCGATGGCCAGCGCCCGGTTCATGTGCGAGCGCGCCTCCATCGAGCGCGTAGTATCACTGCGGAAGAGCGCCACACCGAAGTGGACGTGATACTCGGGCTCCAGCGGATTCTGCTCCACCGCCACGCGAAGCGCGTCGATGGCCCCGTTGAAATCCCCCTGTTCGAGCAGTTCCTGGCCCTTGCAGAACTCCATCTCCGCCCCCAGGGTTGCCGAGAGGTCGCTGAGCACGATTTCCTTACTCCGCTCAAGAAAGGCCTCGTATTCGGCGCGGCTCGCAGCCGAGGAAAGCGTGCGGTAGGCCAGTTCCACTTTCAGGAAGATCTCTTCGAGCTTCGATGCCACGGGACCCAGATTGAACTTTGCGTAGTTGTCGGGGTGGTATTTTTTCGAGAGCTTTTCGTACTGCTCGCGGGTGCGCTCGTCGGTCGTATTTTCCGCCGAAACGCCCAACACTTGGAAGTAGTTGTAGGAATTGACGCGCAGGTAATTCTCCATGATTACCTCGCGCATCTTCTCGTCTTCCTCGCTGACGGGGTTGATCTCGTCGCTCACGCGGCCCGTCCGCCTGAGCATCAGGTCGTCGGCCGGCCGGGGTTCGGTGCGCAGCACCACCATGTCGCAGAGCAGCAGCGTGGTGAGCACCCGGAGGAAGTTCTTGATCTCAATGTTCGACTGGGCAACGAAATCGTGAACCGGCTCAACCCCGCGAAGGGAATTGGCCATGCGACGGTCATCCTCGCTCAGGCCGAGGCGGTCGAAGTAGCGAACGAAATTCTCATTGACCTGCGGGTAGGCCCCCTGCGCAGCTTCAAAAAGCGGGCCGAGTTTGGGCACGCCGTAGAAGCGCTTGACGCCCTCGGCCACCGCCGAGTGGGAATCGAGTTCGAGCAGCGTCAGCTTGTCGAGAAAGGATTCGGTGCGCGAGAAGGAATAGCTGCCGCTGTCCCAGGTAAAACCCTGGATGAGCTTTTCGCGCGCCTGTTCCTGCAACGCACTGTAGAGTTCCTGAAACGTGAGCAGCCCCAGCTCGATGAGCGCCTCGCCCTGCCGGATGTTCTTGACCTGCATGAGCTGCGTGGCCTGCTGGTATTGCTCCTCGGTGATGCGGCCTTTTTCGACCAGAAGCCGGCCCAAATTTTCCTGCCGGTTCTGGCTGGCCACGTAGACGGGCACGCCGCGCAGGAAATACAGCGTGCGCGTGGCCAGCTCGCGCTCCATGCTGAGCACGCCGGTCTCGCGCCCACGGAAGATTGCCATGAGCAGCAAAGGGTAGGTGAAGTTACCCAGCTCACCGCGCTCGATCTGATCGGGAGAAAAGTCGAGTGCGTCGGGACGCAGGTCGAGCTTCACGCGCGGCGCCGCGCCGCTTCCAAGGCGGATGATTTCGTTGTAGACCTGTTCGGAATCGAGGGGTTTGATGAAGTAGCCGCGGGCGCCGAACTCTTCACGAATGTTGCGCTGCTGGTCGCGGGTGCGAACGACGTCGCTGACCAGAATCACCGGGGTGCCGCTGGCATCATTAACCCGGGCGCACAGGTCGAGACCGCTGCCCTCGGGCAGAATCACGTCGCTGAGCACCACCTGGGGGCGCACGTCGCGGAAGATCTCGAAGCCTTCGTCGGCGCCGCTGGCCTGCAGCACGCGCAGCCCCTGGGCCTTGAGATAGTCCGCCAGCGCTGCACGCGCGGCGCTGTCTCCGTCGACCAGAAGGACCGACTCGACCGCTTCTTTTTCAGCCTCACCCATACTCGCTATGTAGCCTAGCTGGCTCCTGAAATCATTGACAATTTCCCGTTTCGGGGCCATCAAATGAGAGGATGGCCCTCCCCCAGCGCGCGGGGCCCTCCGGGGCGAAGCAACTCTCATGAAGATCTTTGGTCTAACCGGCGGAATCGCATGCGGCAAGAGCACGGTCAGCGCCCTGCTCACCGGGCACGGCGCCAGGGTGATCGACGCTGACCAGATTGCCCGCGACGTGGTCCTACCGGGGAAACCGGCCTACAAGGACATCGTGGCCGCCTTCGGCGAGGGCGTGCTGGCCCCCGACGGGACGCTCAATCGCCCGGCGCTGGGAAAAATCGTCTTTGCCGACGAGAAGGCCCGCGCCCGCCTCAACGCCATCACCCACCCCAGAATCGCCCAGGAAACCGCCCAACGAATCCAGGCTGAGCGGGCCGCCGGGACGCAGATCCTGATCTACGACGCCGCCCTGCTGGTCGAGACGGGCGGCTACAAGATGTACGAGGCCCTTATCGTCGTGAGCGCCCGCCCGGAGGTCCAGATGGAACGCCTCATCGCCCGTGACGGGATCTCCGAGGAAGAGGCCCGGCAGAAGATCGCCGCCCAGCTCCCGCTGGAGGAGAAAGAGGCGGTCGCCGACTACGTGATCGACAACTCGGGCACCCTCGAAGAGCTCAAAACCCGGGTGGATGCCCTCTGGGCCTTGCTGGCCGAGCGGGCGGGACTCTAGGTGGCATCAGCCGCTCCCCTGCGCTAGGTATGTTCTCCATGATTCAACGCCGCACCCTCGCCCTGATCCTGCTTTTCCTTGGCCTGAGCCTCCAGTTGCCGCTCGCCCGCCCTGCCCGTGCCGCCGATCTCGACCGGATCGAGCAGCGCATGATGGGCGACGAGGGCGATGCCAGATGGATGCGCGATCAGGATCTCGAGGAACTGCGCGGGGAACTCAACGAAGCCCTGAATGAGCGCCCCAATTCCACGCGCGCGCTCATTCTGCGCGGCATCGTTCACATGAAGCTCCGCCGCCTGCGCTCGGCCCGCGCCGATTTCGAGCAGGCCGTGCGCGGCCAGCCCCGCAACGCGCTGGCCCACTACAATCTGGCGCTGGCTCTCGAACGGCTGGGCCAGTACGGCGATGCCAGGGATTCCTACGAGCGCGCGGTGTTGCTCGACGCGGGCCTCGCCCCCGCCCAGTACAATCTGGGGCGCATCTACGAAAATTCGGGAGATCCCAAGCGCGCCGAGAGCGCCTACTACGCCGCATGGCTGGCCCTGCCCAAGAGCACGCGCATTCTCAACTCCCTGGGCAATGTGCGCTTCAAGCAGGGCGACTACCGCGGCGCCATGATCTACTACGACGAGGCCAAGGCCACCGCGCCGGGTTCGGGCATCGTGCTCCACAACCGGGCCCTGACCCTCGAATACCTCCAGCGCTACGAAGATGCGCTTGTCTCCTATCAGGAAGCCACGGAGGCCTCCCCCAAGTGGGAAGATCCCCGCCTTGGCCTCGCGCGCTGCGCCTACCGGCTCAACAAGTGGGACAAGGCAGAAGAAGCCCTGGCCCCCATTCTGGAGGCCAAGGGCAAGGACGGCGAACAGGCCCGCCTGCTCCACGAAGCAGTGATCGCCCAGCGCGAGGGACGCCCCGTGCCGGGCGCGAAGATCGAGACGCCCGAAGAGCCGGCGCAGGAAGCCGACGACGCGCCTGCAAAACCGGAAGAGAAATAACCGCCAAGTCGCCAAGGACGCCAAGGGTGTTGTAGGTGCCTGATCTTCCTTGGCGTTCTTGGCGTTCTTGGCGACTTGGCGATTTGTTCTTCCCCTCTTCGAATTACCGGAATCCAACAAGAAAGGGCGGGTAAACCCCGCCCCTACAAATCGATGAACCGATTTCTTAACCGTGAATGATGATCTTCTTGCCCTGGATGGTGAGGTAGCCATCCTTGGCCAGGTCCGAGAGGACGCGGGAGACGGTCTCGCGCGAGGTGCCGATCATGGAGGCGATCTCCTGATGGGTCGGACGGTTTTCGATGGTGATGCCCTGGTCGGTGACGACGCCTTCGGTCTCGGAGATATCCAGCAGGACGCGGGCCACGCGGCCGTAGACGTCGAGCAGTGCCAGATTGCCGATCTTCTCGTCGGCGCGGCGCAGGCGGCGGCTCATCTCCACCAGCACGCCGATGGCGACCGTCGGATACTGCCGGATGTGGGCCAGGAAATCATCGCGCTTGATGGAGAGCAGCACCGAGGGGGCCTTCGTCGTAACGTCGGCGCTGCGGGGCTCGGAGTCGAGCAGCGCCATCTCGCCAAAGAAATCGCCGTCGGCCAGCGTGGTGAGGATGATCTCGCGACCGTCCTCGCCATAGCGGGAAACCTTCACCTTGCCCGAGGCAATGATGAACATGGAGTCGCCCGGATCCATCTGATGCAGGACGGGCGTATCCTTGGGGTATTCCTTGACCGACGTCAGGGCCACAAGGTCCGAGAGTTCGTCCTGTGAGAGCTGGGCAAAAATACTGACTTTTGAGAGCAGTTCTGCTCTCTCTTTTTCATCCATTCCAAGTCCCTGAGCGAGCCGGGTCGCAATCGCGCCCAGTCCCCCTCCCGTGTGGAATTCCTGAATTGACTACCACAACCGTCACTGTACGGTCAACTATCCGGAATCTTTGGCCTTCTGGCAAGCGACCCGGTGCAGGGGGCTACCCCGCCCGCCGGGCCCCCGTCAGGGAGCTGGTCGAGAGCGCCGTTCCGCCGATGGCCTCGCGCAGAAGCTGCTCGATCCGGTCCAGTTTCTCGGTCGCCACGATTTTCTGGCCGAAGATATCGGTGAGGTAAAAGGTGTCGTCGGCCCGCTCTTTCTTGGTGGAGACCTTGGCAAGGCTGATCGTGACGCCGGCCTCGGCCAGGGCGCCGGTGACCTTGTAGAGCAGCCCCATCCGGTCGCCCGTGGTCACATCGACGATCGTGTATTGGGCCGAGCTCTCGTTGTCGAAGGTGATGCGCGTTGGATAGCTCTTGGCAAAGCG
Organism: Chrysiogenia bacterium; assembly: GCA_020434085.1. Classification (NCBI taxonomy): domain Bacteria; kingdom Pseudomonadati; phylum Chrysiogenota; class Chrysiogenia; species Chrysiogenia bacterium. The sequence goes on from JAGRBM010000264.1 coordinate 13,505, forward strand.
CGCCAGGTTGACCGGCTCGCGGATCTGGCCCACCAGCTTGCCCACGGGGACCTTGCCCTGCAGGACGTCGCAGAGGGTCTTCTCCAGCCGCTTCCACCCGGCCTCTCCCTCTGCCAGACGCCCGAAGGGATCGACCACGTGGAAGACGTCCAGCAGGGTCCCGTCGCTGAGCGTCGTGATGTCGGCCGAAAGGATGGAGAGTCCGCAGGCGGCAAAAGCGCCCGCCGCCATGGAAAAGAAGCGCGGCACATCGAGCGAATACAGAACGATCTCGTAGTAGGGCGTCCCCTCGATCCGGTGGTGCTGGATGCGCACAGGGATGTCGGAGAAACTCTTGGTGCCGCCCTCTCCGTATTCGGTCCGGTGGGCGAGCACCATGCGCTGGTGCCGGGCGATCTGCTTGGCCGAGTGAACCAGGAAATAGCGCGAAGGGAAGAGCATCAGTTCCTCGCGCAGCAGGGTGTCGGGAAACTCCCCGGCCAGCTCTTCGATCACCGCGTCGGTTCGCTCGTTTGCGAGTTTCTGCAGGTCCTCGACGGCAATGCGGCCGTGTTCGAGCGCATACTTGGTCACGCGGAAGGCATCGTCGCAGAGCCCACCCTTCCAGGGGGTCCAGACCTCCGGCCCCACGGCGCGCATGTCGGCGGTGGTCAGCAGGTGAAGCATCTCCAACCGGTCGAGATTGCCGACAGCCGAGGCAAATTCCGAGATCTGTCGCGGATCGTTGAGGTCGCGCTTCAAAGCGATGTGCGAGAGCAGCAGGTGGTCACTCACCAGCCAGGCCACATCCTCGATGTCCGTGGCATCGAGCCCCATGCGCGCGCAGATCTCTCGCGAACGCTCGGCGCCCTTGACCGAGTGATTGCCGCCCATGTTCTTGCCCACATCGTGGAAGAGCAGCCCCAGATAAAGGACATGGGGGCGCTCGATCTGCTGGCCAATCTGCGTGAGCAGCGGCAGCTCCTTTTCGAGCTCGCCCTTCATGATCGAACGCAACTCGCGCACGGCAAACAGGGTGTGAATGTCGGTCGTGTGCACGTGGTAAGCGTCGTGCTGCACGTGACAGGTGATCGTCCGGAACTCGGGCATGTATTTGGTGAGCAGGCGCAGCTCGTGCATCAGCCACAGGGTGCGGAAGATGCGTGTTTTTCCCTGAATGATGCGGCGGAAGCTGGCATGGACGCGCTCGTCTTCGAGAAAGGCCTTACTGGCTTTCTGCCGGTGCAGGTAGAGCGCTTCCTGCGCGCTGGTCGAGAGATCGACGTCGAGTTCCTGGGCCCGCTCAAAGATGAGCATCATCTTCCAGGGCTCGCTCGCAAAGATTTCGGGATCCTGGACTGTGAGCTTGCCACCGAGCAGATAGAATCCATCGCCCACGTCCTTGGGACGGCGCCAAACGCTCGCGATCCGCTTGGGGAGGCTCGTCCCGTACTGGCTCATGCGCTCAAGGATCATGCCCGTGAGCTGCGCGCCGGCGCGGGTGACCAGGTAGTAACGGCGCATGAACCACTCGGCCGAGCGAGCGCTACCCGCCCCACGGGAGAATCCCATTGCCGGCGCAACCTTGGGCTGCAGATCAAAAGCCAGGCGGTCGTTCTTCTGATCGGCCTGAAAGTGCAGCTCGTGGCGGACCCGCAACAGGAAGTCGAAGTAGCGGTTGAATTGTTCGAGCTCGCTGCGATTGAGGAACCCAAGCTGATGAAGGCCGCTCACATCGTCGACATGGAACTTCACTTTCGCGATCCACAAAATGGTCTGGAAATCGCGCAACCCGCCGAGGCCTTCTTTTACGTTGGGCTCGAGCAGGTAAACCGTCTCGCCGCCGTATTTTTCGTGGCGCTGCTGGAGAGCGTAGATCCGCTCTTCGAGATACTTGTCGGGTTTCTTCGTGAGCGCGTTGTTGGAAACCTGTTCCTCGAACTCTTTCCAGAGCCCTTTGTCACCGGCAAGGAGGCGCGCATCGAGCATGGCGGTGCGCACGGTGACGTCCTCTTCAGCGAACTTCACACAATCACCGATCGTGCGCACCGAGTAGCCCACGTCGAGCCCCAGGTCCCAGAGCCCGTAGAGCACGCCCTCGGAGATTTTCTTGGCCGAGCCCGCAGAGCGACCGCTGTAGAGGAAGAGAATATCCACGTCGGAAAACGGTGCCAGCTCGCCGCGCCCGTAACCGCCCACGGCCAGCAGCGCCACCTGGGGATCGGTCTTGCGCTTGGCGCTCACGGATTCGAGCGCGTCGGAAAAGAGCTTTTTGACGACCTTGTCGAGCGCCGCGGCAAAGGCGCGCTCTACCGCGCGGCTCGGAGCGCCGGCATCATGGGCCTTGCGGATGTGCTGGCGCATGCGCCGCAGGTAGGCTTTGCCCGCTTCGGCGAGCACCATGCCATGGCGCGGGCGGAAAGCCGGAACTTTTACCTCTCCCTCACCGGGGGTGCCCAGTTCCTTGGAGAGTTCGTCTACGAGGGTGGAAATCGGTGTCTGTGGCGGCTCAACGGCCATGAGTTTGCTCCGGCAGCCCCAACGCAGGGCGCACCGGCATGGTAGGGGCCGCGGCAGGCCCTGCCAAGGGCTGCCACGTCGCGCGGCTCAGCGCCCGGTTTCCTTGAGGTAGGCCTCGATCCCGGTCTTCAGCCCCTCGGCCAGACGCTGCTGGTAGGCGGCGCTGAAGAGGCGCTTTTCCTCGGTGGCGTTCGTGATGAAACCCAGCTCCACCAGGGCCGCGGGCATGTTGGTCAGCGCCAGCACGTAGAGCGGGCCGTGCTGCACGCCGATGTCGCGCACGCCCTTCCAATTCCCGCTCACGCTGGAGATCATGTTGCGTTGGAGGTGCCCGGCCAGCGCCGCGGACTGGCGTTCCTTGTCCTTGTATTTGAGGTCCGAGAGAATTGCCGCCAGATCGCCGCTCGATTGCTTGAACACCGATTCGAGGTTCGTGAAGTTTTCTCGCGCGATCGTGGAGGCCTTCGACTG
>JAGRBM010000265.1 GCA_020434085.1 Chrysiogenia bacterium
AAAAAATCACGGAAATTGGAAAGGGGAAAAAGTAAGCAGGCACTCACATGCAAGCAGCGAAGGTTTCGGTCGGGCCAGAGCCCTCAGGAGGCATCGGGCGCAGTTTCCGGCGCAGCTTCGGACGGCTTGGTCCAGATGAAGAGCAGCCCCCAGAGCACGAGCGCGGCGGCGACGAGCTTGGTCCAGGTGGGCGCGTCGGTTCCGAGCAGCATGTAGCTGGTAAGCGGCACGATCATCGCCGTGGCGAGCAGCTTCGCGCGAAGGCGGATGACGCGGCTCTCTTCCCAGTCGCGCACCATGGGCCCAAAGCGCGGGTGGGTGAGCAGCCAGTGGTGCAGGCGTTCCGAGCCTTTTGAGAAACACCACGCCGCCAGCAGGATGAACGGCGTCGTCGGCAGCACCGGCAGGAAGATGCCCACCACGCCGAGCGCAATGAAGCTCCAGCCCGCGCAGAGGTAGATCCATTTGGTGGTCGTCTCGGTCAAGGGTGCCGTCCTCGTTGTGGAAAGTGTAGCGCCAGTGCGCTGAAGGATTCCAACGCGTTCCTTGCGAGCCCCCGTGCAAATATGCACAATGCGGCTGTTTCCTGTAGTGTGCGTTGTCATCATGTCGTTGAAATCCCCTCCATTGATCCGCTCGGCAATTGATTCGATTCGCGAGGAGCTCTCCGGGGTCGGCGCGGTTTTTTACGTCTCCATCAGCCTGGTTGCGGTCTTTGCCGCGCTTGGCATTTTTGCCACGCGCGAACTCGACAGCTCGGCACGCACGATCCAGGACTGGGTGACGGCGAATTTCGGCTGGATGTATCTCGTAGTGACGACGAGCTTCGTGCTGTTCGCGCTGTTCCTGGCGATCTCCCGGTTCGGCAGGATTCGCCTGGGCGCAGACGATGAAACGCCGGAGTTCTCCTTCCCAAGCTGGCTGGCGATGATCTTCTCGGGCGGCATGGGCGTGGGGCTCGTATTCTGGGGCGTGGCCGAGCCCATGACGCACTTCAACGAGCCGCCGTTGGGTCTGGTTGCGGCGCACACGCAGGAGGCGGCGCGCCTGGGGCTTCGTTACGCATTCTTCCACTGGGGCTTTCACCAGTGGGCCAACTTTGCGATCCTGGGACTGGCCATCGCCTACGTCCGTTTTCGCCACCAGAGCCACGGCCTGATCAGCGAGACCTTGCGCCCACTATGGGGAAGCCGCGTGGACGGAGCTCTGGGCAATGCAGTGGATGTGCTCACGGTGCTCTCGACCACGTTCGGCGTTGCCACGACGCTGGGGCTGGGCGCCCTGCAGATCAACAGCGGCCTCGCCCGGCTGTTCAATGTGCCCTATGACGTATCCGTGCAGCTCATGATCCTGGCCATGATCGCCGTGATGTTCACGGCGTCGGCCCTCACGGCGCTCGACCAGGGCATTCGCTACTTGAGCAACCTCAACATGCTGCTGGCCGCGACCCTGCTGCTCTTCGTGCTGATCGTGGGCCCGACGTCCTTTATTGCATCGATGATGACCAACACGGTGGGCGAGTACCTCGACCATTTCGTGGGCATGAGCTTTTTCACCGCGCCCTTTTCCAACGAGCACTGGGTCGAGCGCTGGACCATGTTCTACTGGGCGTGGGGGCTGAGCTGGGCGCCCTTTGTCGGCACGTTCATCGCGCGCATCTCGCGCGGCCGGACCATTCGTGAATTCGTGCTGGGCGTGATCTTCGTTCCCGTGTTGTTGAGCGTGCTCTGGTTTTCCACTTTCGGCGGAACGGCCATCTACTACGAACTCCAGGGCAGCCCGGGAATCGCAACGGCCGTCAGTGAGGAGATGTCCTCGGCTATCTTCGCGATGTTTACGGCGATGGGGGCGGGTTCCTGGCTGAGCATTCTGGCGGTGGTGCTGGTGGTCACCTTCGTGGTGACATCGGCCGATTCGGCCACGTTCGTTCTGGGGATGTTTACTTCAAAGGGCGTGTTGAACCCGACGCGCCTGGTGCGGGTGCTCTGGGGCGGGCTCCAACTGCTGGTGGCGGGTGTGCTGCTTCTCGGCGGCGGGCTGCTGACGCTGCAGACGGTATCGATCGTCGCAGCCTTTCCGTTCATGCTTCTGATGGTGTTGATGGCCTATTCGCTCTTCAAGGACCTGAAGGCGGAGGTCGATCAGTTCGATGCGCAGGAACGCCTGCTGCTCTCGCGTCTGGAAGCATTCATGTTGAACGAAGAAGAGCGCGAGGCCGCGCGAGTTGCCGCCGAAGAGGCGCACCCGACCGCGGAAGAGGAGCCCCCCTCGATTGCCGAGGAAGAAGCTCCCTCCGAATCATCGGAGGCGCGCGATTCTGAGTGAGCCCGATCAGCAGCCGCCGCAGCAGCCGCTCATCATTTCGTATTCGGGGGCGGGCGGTGCCATCTGCGGCATGTCGGACTCGCCGAGGACTTCGCGCAGGTGCAGGCGCGCGCGGTGGAGGCGGGACTTCAGAGCGGCGACGCTCACGCCGATTTCCTTTGCCGCCTCGGGCGCGCTCTTTCCTTCCACGTCGCGTAGGATGAAGGCCTGATACTGCTCGGTCGGAAGCTCCGAGAGGGCGGCCTCGACGCGGTCCACGAGCTCGGCCGACTCGAGCTGCATCTGCGGCAGGCGCGACCAGTGGGACTCGGGCTCGCGGTCGCGTGAGAGGGAATCGCCCTGCTCATCGGAGTGGTCGGATACTTCGCGCGTGCGGCGGCGCTTTCTGAGCAGCATCAGCGCGGCGTTGCTGGTGACGCTGTAGATCCAGGTCGAGAGGGCCGAGTCGCCGCCGAAGGTGTCGATCTTGCGGAAGATCTGCAGGAAGACATTCTGCAGCACTTCCTCGGCGTCGGCCTCGTTGCGGGTCATGCGCACGGCAAGCCCGAAGATCTGGCGCTCGTAGCGGCGCAGCAGCTCTTCGTAGGCCGCGTTGTCGCCCGTGCGAAGTCCGGCCACCAGGGCCGACTCGCGCGAGTCTTCCTCGCGGGTTGGATAGCTCGGCCGGTAGAGGGTAGTGAGGTTGGTCTGGGCTTCGCGCTTCATATCGTGCGTCCTTCTCTTTTGCATCCCGCCTCTTTACTCCCCGAGTGCGGGTGCCAAACAAAATGATCGTTCCGAATCTCTCCAAAAAAAGAGAGGCTAGTTCTCAGCTCCAAGGCGCAGCCCCTCGCCGCTACAGAGCGGAAGGGATTCAAGCGCCACGTTGATCGAGTTTTGGGCCTGCTCGCGGCTCGCGCCGGCGCGCTTCAAAACCATCAGGCCCTGCAGCATCGTGAGCAGATACTGGGCCAGCGCGTCGAGATCGGCGTCCTCGCGAATCTCGCCGTTGTTCCTGGCCGCCGCCAGGCATGCACGGAAGGCGCCCGAGAGGCGCTGCATGCCGGCCTCGATCTTCTTCTGCGTCGCACTGCAGCGACAGGGGAGGTCGATGGCTGTATTCGTGATGAGACAGCCGCGGACGTCCCCGCCACGCTCCATCATGGCCAGGCCCTGGACAAAGAAGTCGCGAATGGTGCGAAGGCCGCGCTCGGGGGCGCGCTCCAGGGGGGCAATGAATCCACTGGTGATCTGGCGCTGGTAGCGATCGAGCGCTTCGAGAAACAGGCCCTGCTTGCTCCCGAAGGCCTGGTACATCCCGAAACGATTCAAGCCGGTGGCGCACACCAGATCCTGAATCGAAGTGCCCTCGAAGCCCTTGGTCCAGAAGACCTTCATGGCTGCGTCGAGCACCTTTTCGCGGTTGTATTCCTTCTGCCGTGCCACGGATCGTTACTCTCCAGTCGCTCCTGTCATTTCTAAACGCTCGGTTTGAAAAGGGCAAGCGGGTGCCCAGAAAATGCCCAATTATCTGAAATGATGGAGGTTTTGGGGCGTCCTGCTTGCCCGGCGGGCAGGGGACGTGCGAGAATCGAAGCCGGATGAAACGAAGAATTCTGCATGCATGGGCCGCTCTGGCGGGGGCGCTCCTGTTGCTGCCCGCCACTTCGGGCGCCCAGCCCGGCGCCTGTCCGGCGCGGGGGCTGCTCGGCCAGATGCTCATGGTGCGGGTGCCCGCGCTGCCGACCCAGGAGCTGCGCGAGTATCGCGCCCAGCTTCGCGCCGACAACATCGGCGGCGTCATTCTCTTTGGCGCCAACTTCCGCAAGATGAACGACCCCAATGAGGTCGTCGCGTTTACGAACTTCCTGCAGGCCGGCGCGGCTTCCCCGCTGTTCATCTCCACCGATCAGGAGGGCGGCGCCGTGCAGCGTCTTCGCCGCCGGCAGGGCTTTACCGACATGCCGCGCTTCGAGGAACTCGGCCGCCACGGAGATGACGAGTTGGCCTATGCCTTCGGTCAGGTAATCGGACGCGAGCTGGCCAGCGTCGGTGTGAACTGGAACTTCGCGCCGGTGCTCGATGTCAAAACCAATCCCGACAACCCCATGATTGCCCGGTGGAACCGCGCGCTCTCGGAAGATCCGCGGGCCGTGGCCGAGCTGGGGATGCACGTCATTCGCGGCATGCAGCGCGAGGGCGTCGTGGCAACGGCCAAGCATTTTCCCGGCGTGGGGGATGCGCGCGGCGACTCGCACAAGGTGCTGCCCGCCATTCGCCGCGACTGGCACCAGCTCAACGAAGTGGAACTCCAGCCCTTCCGGCGCGCCATTGAAGAGGGCGTGGCTGCCGTGCTCATGGGCCACGTGCTCACGCCGCTCATCGAGCCCGAAGGGCATTCGGCCTCGCTCTCGAAGTTCTGGATCGAGACCACCCTGCGCGGGCGTCTTGGATTCGAGGGACTCGTCGTGACCGACGATCTCGACATGGGCGCGATCACCGGGAACAAAACGCGTGAGGAAGCGGCGCTCGAAGCCATTCTGGCAGGCAACGACATGCTGATGATTACCGGCGGCGGCGAGCGCGAGGTGCTCGACAGCCTGTGCGAAGTGCTTGCCCGGCGCGATCGCACCTCGCTCAAGCTCTACGACCGGGTGCTCGAATCGGTGGACCGGATCGAACGCACGAAGGCACGCTTTGGAATCGAGAACTTCCAGCCGCTTCCGCTGCTGAGCGAACGGCCTTCGAGCCGCTCCCACGAGCGGGTGGCAACCAAGATCCGCGAACCCAGTCCCGAGCGCGTGCGCTAGGAAACCCGAACCACCACTTTGCCGAAGTGCCGCCCCGAGGCCAGATGCTCGAAGGCGGCGACGGCGTCACCGAACTCGAAGACCTTGTCGACGACGGGCTCAATTCCTCCGGCAGAGATGGCGCGGTTCATGGCCTCGAAGTCATCGCGCGACCCGACGGTGATGCCCTGCAGGCGAATGGTGGACATGAGGATGGGCAGGATGTTGAGCGGCGAGGCATTGCCCGCCAGTACGCCGATCACATAGATACTGCCGCCGATGCGCGCGGCCTTGAGCGATTTTTCCAGCGTGCCGGCGCCGCCCACTTCGACGACATGGTCGACGCCCACGTTGCCGGTCAGTGCGCGCACGGCCTTGTGCCAGTCGGGATTGTCGTTGTAGTTGATGGTCTCGTCGGCGCCGAGCTCTTTGGCGCGCGCGAGCTTTTCGTCCGAGCTCGAAGTGATGATCACCCGCGCCCCGAAAAGCTTTGCGAACTGCAACGCGAAGATGGACACGCCGCCGGTGCCCTGGAGCAAGACGGTTTCACCGGGCTTGAGATTTCCGTACTTGGAAATGGCGCTCCAGGCCGTCACGCCCGCACAGGGAAGCGTCGCCGCCTGCTCCCACGAGAGATGATCGGGCACGCGGATGACGCCTCGCTCGGGAAGGAGCGCCCTCTGCGTGAGCATTCCATCGAGCGGGCCGCCGAGCGTCGTGCGAAGGCGCTCGTGGCTGGGCTCGCCGGCTTCCCAGCTCTGGTTGAAGATGCCGGCGACGCGGTCGCCCACCTGCACGCGGGTGACACCGTCGCCAATGGCGATCACTTCGCCCGCGCCGTCCGAGAGCGGGACAAAGGGGAGCGCCAGACGCGGGTTGTACTTGCCCTGCACCATGAGCCAGTCGCGGTAGTTGAGCGAGCAGGCCTTCACGGCAACGACCACTTCGCCCGGATCGGGCGTGGGATCGGGGCTCTGGACCTGTTTGAGGTTCTCCAGCCCCCATTTGCCGTCGATGATGTAGCGCTGCATGGCATTCCTCCCGCCGAAGCTCGGTTCGGGGCCAGCTATAGCACACCCACTGGAAGCCCCACACCCGGATGGTTAAATTGAGAGTATGGGCGAGCGCTTCAAACGCTGGTGGTCCGGTCCGAGTCCGCGTCTTCGGGTGGCGCGGACGGCGGTGCTTGTCCTGATCCTCTCACCCCTTATGGCGGCCTGTTCCATCATGTTCTTTGAACGACAACTGATTTTCTATCCGACAAAAACCGGGCGCTGGGAACTGGAGCGTCTGCCCCGTCCGGCGGGCGCGCCGGCTGCAGTGGTCGAAGACGTCTTCTTCGAAGCCGAAGACGGCGTGCGCCTTCACGGCTGGTACGCGGCCGACCCTGCGACGCCCACTGACCGGGTGCTGCTCTACTTCCACGGCAACGCGGGCAATCTCTCGGACCGCTGGGAATTCGTGCTAGGGCTGCTCACGCTGCCGGCGCGGGTGTTCATCATCGACTACCGCGGCTATGGCAGAAGCGAGGGGAGCCCCTCAGAGGAGGGACTCTACGAGGACGCCGACGCGGCCTGGCGCTATCTCACGCTGAAGCGCGGTCACGACCCAGGCGACATCGTGCTGTTTGGAAAATCCCTGGGCGGCGCACCCGCGACCTATCTGGCAGCGAAGGTTCCGGCCGGCGGCCTCATCGCGCAGTCGACCTTCACCTCGATTCCCGATGTGGCGACCTACCACTTTCCGATCGTTCCCAAGTTCCTGATCGGAACGAAGATGGCCTCAATTGCGCGCATCGCAAAGGCGAAGATGCCCAAGCTCATCGTGCACAGTCCGGCCGACGAAGTGATTCCCTATGAGCTGGGAAGGCGTCTCTACGAAGCGGCCGCCGAGCCCAAGCAGTTCTACGAAGTCCCCGGCGCCGGGCACAACGAGACCGCGCTCGTGGGCGGCGCTGCCTACTGGAATGCGCTGCGGGAGTTTGTGCGGTCGCTCTGAGATGCCCTTCAACTTTCCCCTCTCCCAGCGGGAGAGGGAGAAGTGCGGCGAAGGGCGCACTTGGGTGAGGGAGAGATGTCGCAGTTGCTGTTCACCCTTGCCCGCCCTTCGGGCACCCTCTCCCTGAAAGGGAGAGGGGGGGCGTGCGTAGCGTCTCTAGCGCTTGATCACGCGCGGGAAGCGCTCGGAGGGATCGGCGTCGGGATTGTGAGAGCACCCGGCGCAGCCGGCGGGCTCGTCATCGGGGCGGGTGAACTGGCGCAGGAAGACGCGCACGGCAAAGAAGCCGGCGACTGCCACGATGGGCAGGACGATCCAGAGCTGCAGCGTTTCACTCATCAGTTAAATCCCATTGCCTTGCCGCCATGGTACACCACGAATGATGCCACGTAGGCCAGGATGCCCATGTAGGCGAGCATGAAGACCGGCCACTTCCACGTGCCGGTCTCGCGGCGCACGATGGCCACGGTGCTCATACACTGCAGGGCGAAGACGAAGAAGACCATTACGCTCACTGCCACCATGGGTGTCCAGACCGGCGTGCCGTCGGGATAGGTGTCGGCGATCATTCGTTCCTTGAGGCTCGAGCTCTCTTCATCTGCATCGCCAACGCTGTAGATCGTGCCCAGCGTGCTCACCAGCACCTCGCGCGCGGCGAAGCTCGTAATGAGCGCAATGCCGATCTTCCAGTCGTAGCCCAGCGGACGAATGAGCGGTTCGATGGCCTGTCCCATGCGGCCGATCACGCTCCCGCGAAGCTGCGCGCTTGCCGCCGCGTCCTCGATGGAGACGAGCTCTTCTTCGAGCGAGGCGCGCCGGGCTTCCGGCAGATCGTTTTCGAGCTGCGCCTCGATCTGCGCCGCGCGCGCGGTTTGAGCCGCAGGCGGCTCGGTAACCGGGAAGCTTGCCAGGAACCACAGTACCACCGAGAGCGAGAGAATCACCGTGCCCGCGCGGGTGAGGAAGAGTTTGGCGCGCTCGGACATGCGCAGGATCACGTCGCGAAGTCGCGGCATGCGGTAGGGCGGCAGCTCCATGAGGAACATGCCCTGCTCGCCTTTGACGACCCACTTCTTGAGGGCCCAGGAAGCGATTACGGCCATGACGATGCCCGCCAGGTAGAGCAGGAACAGGGTGAGTCCCTGGTAGCCGATAAAGCCGAACTCACCCTTGGGAATGAACGCGGCGATCATCAGGGTGTAGACCGGAAGCCGCGCCGAGCAGGTCATCAGCGGTGCCACCAGAATGGTGATGAGCCGGTCGCGCTGGTTTTCAATGGTTCGCGCGGCCATGACGCCGGGAATCGCGCAGGCGAACGAGGAGAGCAGCGGCACCACCGAGCGTCCGCTCAGCCCCACGTTTTTCATGACGCGGTCCATGATGAAGGCCGCGCGTGCCATGTAGCCCGTGTCCTCGAGCATGCCGAGGAAGAAGAACAGAATGAGAATCTGCGGCAGGAAGATCACCACCGCCCCGACGCCGGCAACGACGCCGTCGACGAGCAGGTCACGAATGGGCCCGGCCGGCAGGGTGGCGGCGATGAAGCTGCCGGCCCAGACAGTAGCGTCGTCGATGAAGTTCATGAACGGCTCGGCCCAAGCGAAAACCGACTGGAAAATGAGCATCAGGATGAGCAGGAAGAGCGCGGGACCCGCAATTTTGTGGGTGAGCACGGCGTCCAGGCGCTCGGTGAGCGTGCGCTGCCCACCCATGTCGCGGCGGCTCGTGACCCTGGCGGCCAGCGGCGTGAGCCACTCGTAGCGACCGACGATCTCGGCGCTCTCGTATTCGATTCCGTTTGATTCAAGTTCCGCGCGGGCGGTATCGACCGCCTCCCAGAAGGGCAGGTTGTGGTGTGCTTCAAAGGAACTCGAACGCCGCGTGGTCAGCGCGCGAACCGCGTCGACGAAGCGCTCGGCGTGGCTCAGGTGCGGAATGTCTTTCTCAATGCGTTCTTCGAGTTCTGCGACCTTCGCTTCCACTTCGGGCTGCAGCTTCCAGTGACGAAGCGGACAGGCCGGGAAAGGAGCGGCGATGACTTCCTTGAGTGCCTCGATCCCCTTGCCGCGCGAGGCGACGATGGGGAAGACGGGCACGCCGAGCTCTTTGGAAAGGGCATCAGCATCGATGGTGATGCCGTCCTTCTCGGCGGCGTCGATCATGTTGAGCGCGACCAGCGTCGGAATGCCCAGGTCCATGATCTGGGAAGCCAGGTAGAGGTTGCGCTCGAGGTTGCTGGCATCGAGCACGCAGACCACGGCCTGCGGTGCGGGCGTGCCTTCCATCTCTCCGATGAGCACGCGGTAGGCGATCTCTTCGTCGAGGCTCTTGGGGTTGAGCGAGTAAGTGCCCGGCACGTCGATGATGTCGACGGGGTCGCTGCCGCCCGGCGCGAGCATCTGGCCGACCTTGCGCTCCACGGTGACGCCGGGATAGTTGCCGACTTTCTGGCGCAAGCCCGTGAGCTGGTTGAAGAGCGCGGTCTTGCCCACGTTGGGATTGCCGGCAAGCGCCACCACGCGGCGCGCGGGTTGTGCCGGCGATGCAGGCGAGGGGAGTTTTTCGGCTTCCTGGGACATGACTTACTTCAGTGGTTCGATGACGATCTTGTGCGCTTCTTCTTTTCGGATGGAGAGGTGGTAGTCGCGAACCTTGAGATCGATGGGATCTCCGAGCGGGGCGAAGCGCGAGACCGTGAGCTCGGTGCCCACGAGCACGCCCATCTCCATCACGCGAATGGGGGCCGGGCCGTCCCATCCGGTCACGCGGCCCCTCTGGCCGGGTTTGAGTTCGCTGAGCTTCACGCGAGTCTTCCTGGCGCCTTATTGGCGCGCTGCGCCGATTCCTTAATTGAAAATCATATTCAAATTCAAGGCCTGCCCCCAAAGCCGGGACAGTGCCCGTAGGGGCATCCCTGAATTACTCGAAATCGACTCCGCTGTCACCCGGCGCCAGAGAGTGCTCAGGCGCGCTTTTCGAAGATTCCTACCACCTGGGGCACGGGCTTGTTCCCGTGGGGATGGGGGGTGGCATCAAGTTTACGGGTCTCAAACCCGAGCCGCTCGAAGCGCTCCCGGATCCCCTCGCGCGTGGAGGCAAAGGGCGGCCCGCTGAGCGGATCCTCGCGCCCGGGAAAGCAGGGAAGGTTGAACCACACGCCGATGACCAGGCCGCCGGGCTTCAAAACCCGATGGAGCTCGCGCACGTAGTCGTCGCGGCGCGCCGGTTCGATGGCGGCGTAGCAGGTGTGTTCGGCGATGATGTCGAAGCGCCCGGTCCAGTCCCCGGGCATGGCGAGCACGTCGACCTGCGCAGTCTCGAGCGCGACGTTGGCGCGCGCGGCGCCGGCCTTTGTTTCTTCGAGCGCGGCGGCAATGAAGTCGGCGGCTGTGACGGCGTAGCCGAGGCTCGCCAGATAGATCGCGTCGTGACCCTTGCCGCAGCCGGGGACCAGCACGGTGCGCGGCGGCTTTGGCGCGTCCTGCTCGAAGAGCTCGCGCAGGGGAAGCAGGGCCTCTCCGAGGTCCCAGGGCAGTT
>JAGRBM010000266.1 GCA_020434085.1 Chrysiogenia bacterium
CCTCCAACCCGTTTACCGACAACGACAACCTCGACCGTTTCTCACAGGCGCTGGGCAATACGTCGCTCGACCTGTTCCGCTCCGATGCCGGTCCCTCCATGCGCCGCGGCGCCGAGGCCCTCATCTTTGCCGCCGACAACCCGGCGAATCTCTTCATCGAGGGCCGCGCGCTGCCGCTGGTCGCGCTTGAGGATCTGGGACGTCTGCTCACGACGACCGATCTCAACACCGGCGAATACATCTTCGGTCCGGCGCTCAAGACCATCTACGCGCTCATGACCGACGGCCCCAAGGCCTATGACGGCATTCATGGCTCGTATGAGCCGCGCTACCTGCCCGAGATGCAGGGCGGTGTTGCCCGCGCGCGCTTTGCCCAGGCGGGCAGCAGCGCACACGGCTCGCTCACGCCGCTGCAGGTCTTCCTGGAGCCGCTGACCAGCGTCGGCAATTTCGGGGGCCCCGAGTCGTTCCCCTATGGCGCGATGGAGCTGTTCTTCAAGCACATCTTCGCCGAGCTTCAGTGCTCGGACCCTTCGGTGGCGCCCAATGAGTGCGGCGCGCCGCTCGGATCGCAGTGCATGGACTCGATGGGCAATCCGCTTCCCTGCGGGCATCCGGCGGTGACGACCTGCCTCGATCCCGACGGTTTCCCAATTGAGTGTTCGGAATTCAATCATTTGGTATCGGGCATCGAGATCGATCCGGCCGGCACGATCAACGTCAGCCTTATTCAGTACATCTCCGCCGATGACGACCGGCCCTACAAACCCGTCTCGGACTTTCATCCCTTCGATCCGAACCAGCCGCTGGCCCGCGCCCTGCCGGTGCAGATCTGCCCGGGCGGCGCCTGCGCCGATGCCGATTTCTTCAACACCGTTGTGAACAACACCAGCGGCGGCGACATCGACAACATCATCCGTTTTCGTGACGACACGCAGTTTGCAGGCAAGGCCTCGGATGTGCGTGAGGCGGTGCCCGGCGACTTCCTCGTGATTGCCGACCGCCCCTTCGAGGACGCGGGCGTGGCCTGCGAAGACCCCTCGGTCATCCCGCGCATTGCCGGTCCGGAACTCGACGGGCAGGGGATGCCGGTCTCGCCAGTGGTCAATTGCGATCAGTATCAGCTCTTTGATTTCCCGGGCGATACAAGCGCCTTTGTCGTCGACAACGCCGCGGATGCGACCCCCTACAGCCTCACCATCAATGGGGAGGTCTTCACCATTACCAGCGATGCTGACGCGACCGAGACCGAGATCAGTGCGGCCCTGGCGGCCTGCGTGAACGACCCGGCCCTTCTTTGCGACGCGCCGGCGCCGCTTGCCCAGCCCGTGATCGCGACGGATGCGCGCGGCATGGTCTCCATCGTGGACGCCGAACTCGGCGCCGAAGCACTCAACGGGCCGATCAAGCTGACCCCCGAGCTGGTGACCATCAACGAGCCGATGCAGGTTTTCATCCAGAGCGCCGCGGCGGGCGATTACGAGTTGACGATCGGCGCGGAGACGTTCCTCTATACGGCCGCAATGGGCGAGACCCGCGCCATGATCGCGACGGGGCTTGCCGGCGCCATCAACACCGGCACCCTGATCGGACTGGTCGCAACACCGGCGTCCGATCAGCTCGAGGTCGTGCTGCCGCCCGCGGTGGTTACCGGCGGTGCGGGCCTGAGCGCGACGAACAAGGTCTACCGCGACCGGCAGATTCAACTCGATCTCAATGACGCGGGCCTGATCGAGGGCATCGCGGCCAAGGACGAGCTCCAGGCCATCTGCGGTCGGACCGAGGTCGTCTGCCTGCGCATCCTGCAGATCCTGCGGCGCGATACCGTGCTGGTGGGGCTCGACACATTCTTTGAGGATGATGCCAACGCCAACGGCCTCACCGACACGCGCAGCACCCTGGTGACCGTCGATGAGGCGGCTGCCGAGACCCAGTACGAAATCACGATCAACACCGTGGGTTTCACCTATACCTCGGATGCGACGCCGACCGACACGGAGATCGCTTCGGGACTGGTCAGCGCGATCAACAACGGCAGTGAGCCGGTTGTGGCATCGGTGAGCGGCGAAGGGGTGGTGATTCGCGCGCTGGGACCGGGTGTGGCTCTGAGCGTTGACCCGGGCGCGCGCCTGGGCGAGATCATGACGCCGCAAGAAGACGATCTGCCGTTTGCCGTGAACACGGGCGATCTCTCGAACATCTTCACCCAGGGCCGCTATTACGGATTCCTTGCCAACTACCTGCAGCGCTTCCCGCGTCAGGTGTTTCAGCTCTATCAGTTCCATCAGGAGGGCGGCATGATCCCGACCCTCGATGGACTCGAACCCAATTTCGATTTCTCGAACGTGAACCTCGATCTGGCGCTGGCCAACAGCCCGCCGGAATACCGCGCGTCCATCGGTAACCAGATGACCCAGATGCTGCCGATCATCGACGTGACCAGCGACGTGGTCATTCAGCATCAAAGTGATGTGCGGGCGCTCGATCTCTCGGCTCTCTCGGCGCCGGTGGCCCAGCAGGTCTGCCCGGCCGGGCAGGTGCCGCTTCTCTCGTGCAGCGCGACCTTCCTCAGCGATACCAACCGCGGCGTGAATCTGGGCCTGCCCAACGACCTGTTCGTCTATGACGACCTGTACGGCCCGGTGGCGCGGCTCGATATTCCCAAGGTCTACGACGACCGCGTGATCTGCGTGCCCGGCTCGCTGCCCTCCAGCGGGCTGGCCAACGCGCTGCCCTCGAGCATTGAGGAAACCTTCCTGCTCAACGGGTTCGATCCCTCGGCCGATGTGTGCCGGACAAACCCTTTCGCCAATGGGTGCGAGACCAACTCGCCCTTCCCCCTGGCCGGCAGCACGGCGACAACCCTCTGCAGCCAGAACGAGAACACCGG
The DNA here is from genome assembly GCA_020434085.1 of Chrysiogenia bacterium. Classification (NCBI taxonomy): domain Bacteria; kingdom Pseudomonadati; phylum Chrysiogenota; class Chrysiogenia; species Chrysiogenia bacterium. Next base: position 2,891 of record JAGRBM010000266.1, read on the forward strand.
GTCTCCGGCGACGGGCATTTCGGTGACCGCGGCGGTTCCGGGTAACACTTCGACCGTTACCATTGACGGGGTGCCAAGCAGCTACATGGCACAGCTTGGCGACACGCCGGCGATTGTCGCGGGCAACCTGGTTGCCGCGATCAACTCCATGAGCGACACCGCCCGCGCGGTCGCGGACGTCAACCTCAACGATCGCATTCGCGTCTACGCCAATCCGGCCAATGCGGCGATCAGCGTCGCCATCGCCGGGGACCTGGCGCTCACTCGCAAGAGCGCCCGCGTCAGCGTGACGAGCGCCGCGGTGATGAACTACACCGTGGATATCAACGGCACGCCGCACAGCTATCTGGCCACCGGCATCGATACAACTGCCAGTATTGCGGCCGCGCTCCAGATGCTGCTCAATGCCAGCGTCGAGCCGATTCAGGCCATTGTCGATCCGCTCGATCCGGCCACCGTGCTCATCAGTGCTGCACCCGGCACCACTGCCTTTACCAGCGCCGTGGTGGGCAACCTGCTTCTCGATGACGACTGCATCGCCGGCGCGACGGGCAACTGCGCGGGCTTCTACGAGATCCGGCGCGAGGCCAATGCGCTGGCGCGTCTCATCCCGACGGTGGCAGGTATTAATCCCAAGACCGCCGAACAGCTCATCGATGACACGAGCTCACTGACCGGCCCGCTGCTGGCCAACGGCGTGCTCAGCGAGGACGACCGTCAGGCCGTGCTCGAATCCCTCGACGCGGTGGCGGCAGCTGCGCGCACCGGTTTCGTCCCGGCCTTCTCGCGTATCGCGCAGATCATCAGCCGTCCGAACATTGAAAATGTGGATGTGCAGACCGCCGCCATCGACCTGACCCGCGTGCTCAACAACACGGTGCAGCTCGACAACGGCGAGATCATCAACAACCGCGTGGCCCTTCGTCAGATCGAGCCGGTGATCGCCTCATTCTTCAGCCCTGATACCCAGTTCGCGCAGGACCTGATCGCACTGCTGCTGGCGCTCGAATCCATTCCGGTCAACACGGTGGAAAACTATGTGCGCGTGGAACAGCCGAATCTGGGCATTGCCTGCGACCCTGATTTTTCATCCTTCGGGGTGTGCGAGAACCGCAACAACGGCCCCGACCTGACCGCCGATTTCCTGCGGGCCATCACCAAACCGGGGCCCCTGACGAACCTTGACGGAGTCGTCCAGCTTGACGTGGACAACAACCCGATCATGATCCGGCCTATCGACTCGCTGACCATTTCAACCGACGACTTCCTCTCGCTTGCCGTGGACTGCATCTTCGGAATCGACGAGAACGGCAACGGCACGCCGATCTTCAACTGCAGCTCCCCGGACCACCCCTCGCAGCTCACCCTGTTCGGTCAGGTGCAGCGCGACATTGTGGTCATCCTGGGCCAGGTGCTCCAGAGCCCCGAGTTCTCCAGTGAGCTGATTCCGTTCTTTGCCTCGATCCTTCGGACCGTGGTGGATCTGCTGGAGCCCCAGCGCGGCAACCGGGCGGAGAACCCGACGCTTTCGGCCCTGCGCCTGTTCCTCAATGATTCAAGCCTGGAGGCCGCCCGTCAGTTTGCCGACGCCTTCGAGTCGCTTAATCAATCGGATCGTGCCAAACTTATCAACTTCGTAGTGGACCAGTTCGACCCGGATACGGGCGCGATTGCAGGCCTCATTGAGGCCACCGACCCCATCATGCGCAACGACGCGGACGGGGTCTTTGCCGCGGCCATTTCGGAATTGCTGAGCGTGAATCCGAGCCTGCCGCCGATCGGTTGCTCGGACTCGCAGAGCCTTGCCGGACGCATGGTCGGCTGCTCGACGCAGGTACTCGGCGATATCCCCGAGGAAGACATTCGCTTCCTCTTCGACACCTATGTCGATCTGGTGGATACGGGCACCGCGGAGGTGATCGTGAATATCGTCGCGCAGATCGTGACGACCGGCGCGCTTGAGCGCCTGACGCCAACGCTGCTTCTGATGTCGCAGGAAGGCGTGCTCAACGAATTTATCTTGTTCCAGGCCCTGCTGTTTGAGAACGGAATTATCGGACTGGAGCAATGATCGGTGGTGTGGATGGAGCCTAGGATGATGGGGAAGAGCAGGTGGATGCGCGCAGCGTTGGTGCTGCTGGCGTTGGTATGTGCGCTTGTGGCCGCTCCGGATTCGGCGCGGGCACAGTCGCCGGCGACGATCCTCGGGTTGCACTCGCGCTCGATCGGTCTGGGCGGTGCCGTCTCGGCATCCGTGTCCGATTATTCATCGGTCTATTACAACCCGGCCGGTCTGGCCAATCGCACCGATCTGCAGCTCGGTTTCGGGCCTGCGATCGTGATTCCAAGCTTCAAGTATTCAAACTTCGCCGGGTCGCGCAAGGGACCCACCGATCCGTTCATGACCAACTCCTTCGGCGCGGTGGTGCCGATCGGCGGCCCGCTCAAGAAACGCGTGGCCTTCGGCATCGGCGCACTCACGCCCTTCCCGAACTTGACAACCATCCGCATTCGCACGCCTGAAGAGCCGTCCTTCGTCTTCAGCGAGGACCTGCTGCAGACGCCGATCATTGCGTTCGGCCTGGCGTTCCGGCCGAGCAAGTATTTCACCATCGGTGCCGGCGGCCAGCTCATCATCCAGGCCGAAGGCGAGGTCCGGTCCTCCTTCAACCTGAGCAACGCGACGATCACGGGCCGCGATACGGCGCTGACCATCAATCCGGTGGTGGCACCGATCTTCGGCATCCAGATCGTCCCGGTTCGCTTCGTGCGCATCGGTCTGTTTTATCGCTCCGAAGTGAAGCCCGATATCAAGCTGCCCTTCAAGGCGGATGCGGGCATCATCTCGATCGAAGCGCAGTTCATCTCGAACGTGCTCTATTCGCCGCCGCAGATGGGCGGCGGCATTGCCTTTGAATTCCTCGACCAGTTCGTGCTCTCGGCCGACGGCGTGTTCGTGCAGACCTCGAAGACACCCTCGCCGGGCGTGCAGCTTCGCGTGACGCCCGACGCCCTGATCGCCCCGATCGTGACGGTCGATCCCAACCCCGGTTTCTCCGATACCTTCCAGGTGCACGTGGGTATTGAATACAAATACAACGAGGACGTGCGTTTCCGCGCCGGTTACATGCGGCGCACGACGCCCGTGCCAGAGCAGGCCTACGATACCTCCTTTCTGGATGAGTCGATTTCGGCCTATTCGGTCGGCGCGGGCCTGACCCTCAAGGACCCGACTGAAATTCTGGAGAAACCCTTCACGGTGGATTTCCACGTGCAGTTCCAGCAGATGGACAGCGGCACGGCCCGGCGTGCTTCCCCGCTGCATCCGATCGGGGATCTGAAGTTCAATGCATGGATGCTCAATTTCGGTTTCCAGGGAACCGTGCGGTTCTAGGGAGTGGTAGTGATGACAGGCGTTCGTAACGCAATGACAGAGCAGAGCCGGCCGGTGGCCGGCAGGATGCCGCGGCAGGGGTGGGGCGCATTCCTCGCCAGGAGTGCGCTCGCGCTGGCCGCGCTCGTGAGCTTCGGCTGCGAGGGGCCCAAAATTCCTGAACCGGCCACGCGTGACCCGCAGGTGGGCGCGCTCAAAACGCTGGGCGATGTGCCGCTCTTTGCCAAGCGCACCACCGAGGCCGGCCAGACGCCCGTGGGCAGCGAATTTTTCGATACCAACGGTGCGGGCTCGCCCTACATCCTCCAGGGCGCCAGCGGCGTCAGTGAACTGATCCTTTACTACGTGGGAACTGACGCCACGAGCAGCCAGGTCTCCGGCGGTATCGGCGAGGCGCGCTCGAGCGACCGCGGCTTCACCTTTGAGAACCGCCGCCTGTTGCTGGTTCGGCGCAACCGCGTGACCGGCGATCTCGCGCCGCTCGATCCGCCCAGCCCGCTGCCCCCGCGTCTGACCGACTCCTTTGATTCGCCGGGCGTCCTCGATCCCATGGTGCTCGAGGACTGTCCCTTTGCCGCCACGGCGGGCGGGAGCTGCCTGTTCTACGCGGGCCCGGGCATCTTCGATGCCGTCAACGATGATGACCAGGACGGTCTGCGCTACGGTTTCAGCTCGGAATTTGTGCGCCCGCCCGACGCGCCGGCGCGCCCGATTCCGCTGGTTCCCTCGGCAATCAGCGTGGTGACCCTGCCGGGGCTCAACGAAGTGGCCAGCAACGGCGTTCCCATTTTGATGGCGAACAAGGACATTGAAGACGACGGGGCCACCGATTGCGGGCTTTCGGGCACTGACCCGCTCAATCCCTCGGACGGCCAGCTCCCCTGTACCGATGACATTTTCTATACGAATCGCGCGCGGACCTTCGACCCGCAGGTTGAGGTTTGCAGCCGCCGTTCGCTCAACGCCACCGAAGACCTGATCGACGATGGCTGCCAGCGCAACAACGGCATCAACTCCGACCAGTGCCCCGGCGGCACCGACTCGACCGTCACGATCGAAGCGGGTCCCTATCCCTGGGAGAGCGGCGGCGTGGGCGACCCCTTCGTGATGCGCGATCCGTTCCGTGATCGCTACCTCATGTATTACACCTGCACCGAGGAATTCGGTGAGGTCACGGCCAACGGCTGTGAAGAGCGGCTCATTGACCGCATCTGTGTGGCCGAACTGACGCAGGTTGGCAGTCAGGTGGTTGCGCGTCGCCTGCTCATGGATCCCGGTGCCGGCGATGTGGACTATGCCTCACCCAGCGCGCCGACGGTTCGCCTTCGCAACAATATCGTCCTGCAGGGTGGGAACTTCGCGAAGGAAAATGCCGATTTCGACCGTGCGGGCGCTTCGGACCCCACGATCCTGCTCTCGCGCTCGGTGCTCGGCACGGTGCTCTGGCGCATGTGGTACACGGGCACCAACGGTAACAACGCGCACCGCATCGGCATCACCGGTTCCTTCGACGGATTCGACTGGGATGCCGACGATCAGGAACTGCGCTTCTCGACGCTGGTTCCGACCAACCCGATTCTGGTTCAGGCCGATCAGGCGCAGGCGCCCACCAGCCTGTTCGCCAGCGACAACATCCTGCGCGTTTACTACGAGTCCATCACGCGCGGCACCGAGCCGTCCATCAATCTGGCGACCATCGTGGACCTGACCGACGATGTGCCGCCCACGATTTTCTTCGATTCGCCCGTGGGTGATGAACTCACCATCGAGCAGGGCTGCAGCGTCACCTTCGCGCTTTCCTTCGAAGACGCCGGTGGTTCGGGCATCGACCAGTCGAGCTTCAACGTGCAGTTCACCGACATTTCCATCGATGAGCTGACCGACCCTGGCGTCCAGGTGCAGTTCCAGAACGACATCACCCGCGAAGACGTCACCGTGGCGCAGGATGCCGACTGGTCCGATCAGTTCCCGTCCTTCCGCTTCGGCTCTGGCGATTCGGCCACGGTTCAGTTGCAGCTCAACGAGTTCCGTCTCAATCCCACGCTTGCGAACGTCGACCAGGCCGTACTCAGCCTGGAGATCGAGATTTTCGACCGCAACGACAACCGAAGCGTGAAGGGGCTCGAGCTGACACTGGTCGAAGCCGGTCAGCCCACTGTGTGCGACGCCAACTAGGGCCGGGGCCCGCCGCGCGGGAATTGACTTTGCGCGCTGGCGCGGTATGCTCGCGACGCCTGATGGGCTGCTAAGCGGCTGAAATTATTGCCGAAAACACTCGCCCGGGCCGGTGCCCCGTGAAAGAGAAACTCGAATCCCTGATCTGTGAAGCCTTTGCCGCCTCGGCGAAGGATGCCGGCTGGTCGGTCGGCACCCCGCCGGAGTTCGTCGTCGAGCGTCCGAAGGACCCCACCCACGGCGACTACGCCACCAACGTGGCGATGCTCAGCGCAAAAGCGCTTCGCAGCAATCCGCGCCAGATCGCCGAAACACTCAAGGCAAAACTCGAATCCCTCGCACCGGACTGGGTCGAGGGCGTGAAACTGGCCGGTCCCGGCTTCCTGAATTTCCGCATCAGCGCGGCCGGCTGGTATGCAGCGCTTGAGGGCGCGCTCGCCCAGGGCGAGAACTTCGGGCGCAACGTCGTCAGCGCCCCGCACAAGGTCCTGCTCGAATTCGTGAGCGCCAACCCCACGGGCCCGCTGCACGTGGGGCACGCGCGCGGCTGCGTGGTGGGCGATACGCTCGGGCGCATCCTGCGTGCCGCCGGGCACGAGGTCACCACCGAATACTACGTGAACGACGCAGGGCTCCAGATGGACAATCTGGGGCGCTCGCTGCGTGCGCGCTACCTGCAGGAATGCGGAAAGCAAATCGAGTTCGAAGACGGCTGGTACCAGGGCGACTACATCAAGGATCACGCCGCCGAGATCTACGCGCGCGAAAAGGATCGTTTCGCCGACGAGCCCGAAGAGGACACCCTCGAATACTTCACCGACGAGGCGCGCACGCGCATCATGGAAGGGATCATCGAGGACATGCGGGCCGCGGGCGTGGAGTTCACCCGCTACCAGTCCGAGCGCGAGCTGCATGCGGCCAGCAAAGTCGACGAGGCCATCAGCGTGCTGCATGAGAAGGGCCTTCTCGACGAGGTCGACGGCGCCAGGTGGTTTCGCAGCACCGACTTCGGCGATGAAAAAGACCGCGTCGTCATTCGCGAGAACGGCGTGCCCACCTACTTTGCCGCCGACATCGCCTACCACCGCGAGAAGTTCAAGCGCGGCTACGACCAGCTCATCAACCTCTGGGGGGCCGACCACCATGGGTACATCGCCCGCGTCCGGGGCGCAATGAATGCGCTGGGTTTCGACGACAAGAAACTCAACATTCAGCTCGTGCAGTTCGTGAGCCTGGTGCGCGGCGGAAAGAGCGTCTCCATGACCACGCGCGGCGGGATCTTCGAGACCATGCGCGATCTCATCGACGAGGTCGGCGCCGACGCCACGCGCTTCATCTTTTTGCTGCGCTCGCCCGATTCGAGCATGGAATTCGACCTGGATCTGGCCACCCAGCAGAGCATGGACAACCCGGTCTATTACGTGCAGTACGCCCACGCGCGGATCTGTTCGTTCTTTGAAAAAGCCCGGGAGGCGGGGATCGAGTTCGACCCGGCAACGTCGCTCGATGCGGGCCTCCTTGGCGCCGATGAGCAGCTCGACCTGGCGCGCGAAGTCCTGCGCTATCCCGAGATCATCGATCTGTGCGCGCGCAACCTGCAGGCCCATCCCCTGCCGCACTACCTGATGGAGCTGGCCCAGGCCTTCTCGCGCTACTACACAGCGCGCGGCGAGGGGGCTCCGAAATACAAGGTGATCGACCCGGAAAACCCCGCACTTACGCAAGTGCGTCTGCAAGCGGCAAAAGCGGTGGCAATGGTGCTCAAAAATGGGCTAGACTGTCTGGGTGTCAGCGCTCCGGAGCGGATGGCCAAGCTTGAAGAGGCGCCCGAGTAGGCTCGGGGATTCTCCAGCATCCTGAACCTTCCGCTTTAGAGAACTGATTTCGCTCGGCGTTTTTTGAGGGCGCGCCGAAGCCCCACACGTCGATGCAGAACTATAAGCAGATCAGCGACAAATACGCCTTTTCCCTCGATAACCGTCAAATCGCCTTTTTGGGCACCGGCATTCTCGGAATGCTGCTGCTCTTCTTCCTGCTCGGTGTTCTCTACGGCACCCGGCTGGGCCCCTCGCGTGGTTTCTCAAGCGCACCGCCGGCCCTTGCCGACGTGCCG
>JAGRBM010000267.1 GCA_020434085.1 Chrysiogenia bacterium
CCGGCGATGCGGGCCGCCAATGTTTCAGTTGCCATGGGAAGGCGCGGGACCGACGTCGCCCGCGAGACCGCCGAGCTGATTCTCACCGACGACAACTTCGCCTCCATCGTCGGCGGCGTTGAGGAAGGACGCATTGCATACAGCAACATCCGCAAGGTGATCTACCTGCTCATTGCCACGGGCGGTGCGGAGATCGTGCTCTTCGTGCTGAGCATGATCGCCGGCCTGCCGCCCCCGCTCTTTGCGGTGCAGCTCCTCTGGCTCAATCTCGTAACCAATGGCATTCAGGACGTGGCACTGGCCTTCGAGCCCGGAGAGGGCGACGAACTGCGCATTGCGCCGCGTCCGCCGCGTGAGCCGATTTTCAACAAGGTGATGATCGAGCGCTGCCTGCTCTCGGCAGTCATTGTGGGCGGTGTCTCTTTCGGACACTTTCAGTGGTTCGTGCGGCAGGGCTGGGACATCGATTCAGCCCGCAACAGCGTTCTGCTGCTTCTGGTCCTTTTTGAGAACATCATGGTTGGCAACGCGCGCTCGGAGCTTCGATCGGGCCTCACGCAGAATCCCTGGCGCAACCCGCTGCTTCTGGGCGGGACGGTCCTGGCGCAACTCATTCACATTGGCGCGGCATTCGTGCCGGGCCTTAACGACATCCTGCATCTCGAGCCGGTCTCGCTCATCCACTGGGCCGAGCTGCTGGGTTGGGCATTGACCGTCTTCGCAGGGATGGAGTTCTACAAGTGGCTGCGCCGCCGTGGGCTCAGGCCGAGTTCGAGCTAGAAGCCTTCCTCATTCCGGGCAGAGCACCGAAACCCCGTTCTCGAAGTATCTTTCCCGATAACCCGCGGCCCGCAGGCGCGCTGAGAGGCCGCCGCGCGGGTCGCGTCGATGGAGGATAGGCTCGTAGATGAAGGCGCAGTCTCCCGCATCCTCGATGCGGGCGGACCAGTCGTTTAGCTGCGCGTCGCTCGCGGGCTCGGCCAGTGCGGCCCAGGCGGCGGCCGTTGCGGGCGGATCCCGTGTGATGCCGCGCCAGGTGACGGGAAGCTCGCTTCCGTAGAACGCCGCGACGGATGCAAACTCCTCGGGGTGCATGCGAAGGGTGGTGTCCTCGGGCAGCGAGGCAACGGCGCGCGTTTGAAGGGCGCGGATGCTGAAGGCGCTGCGGAACTCGCTGGAAAAGACCACGGCAAAAAACGCGCAGACCAGCAGCCCCCCGGCGGCGCCCACTGCCAGCGCCGCGCGGCGCGGCAGGCTCTCGAAGGCTGCTGCCGCCAGCAGCAGCAGGATGGGAACAAAGGCCGCGTACCCGCGGGCGTAGAAGACCGGCGGCCGCCCGGCGGCCAGCAGGGCGATGGCCATGAGGAGCGGGCCCAAAGCACCAGCAATGGCCAGCGGGAGCGTCGCTTCAAACCGCCACAGCCTGCGCGCGCCAAAGGCCAGGCCGGCCAGCAGTAAGAGCGCGGCGCTCGTCTCCAACGCGAATACCCACGTGGGCAGGGCGGGGGCGCGCAGCAGGGAGTCGACGGCAAAGAAGGTGCCCAGCAGTGCCGCGCCGGGGCGCTGGACCACCAGATCCGCCGAGAGCACCCCGTGCATGGCGCGGGCGGCCGGATCGAGAAGCGGCGGCAGGACGACCATGACGGCGGCAAGCATCGGGAGCTGCGCCAGACCCAGCGCAAGCCAGTCGGGCAGTTCCAGCCGGGCGCGCAGCGTCCAGAGAATCCCCAGCGCCATGGCGAGGAAAAAGGGGAGCGTCCAGTAGCCCCCCAGCAGCAGGCCGAAGAGTTCAAGAAGCGCAATGCCGGGCGCCAGCGAGGCAGCACGCTCCGGCGTTTCGATGAGCGCGCGCACCAGCTCGAGCCCCAGCAGCGCGATGAGCGTTGCCAGCACGTATTCCTCGGCCTGATGGGAGTAGAGAATGTGAAAGGGCGAGAGCGCCAGCAGCCATCCGGCGATCAGGCCGGTGCGGGCGCTCTTTGAAATGCGGGCGACGATGAGCGCTAGAAGCGGGACGCTCACAACACCGGCCAGCGCGAAGGGCAGGCGCAGCAGCGTGGGGGATTGCCAGAGCGTCCATGCCGACTTGATCCATGCGGCAGTGAGCGCCGCGCCCGAGCAACGCACGGCCGCCTGGGGCAGAAAGTCCGCGCCGGGCTGGGTGAGCCACAGAACGCGGAAGAGCTCGTCCACGGAGAGGTCTGCGCCGAGCCCGCCGAGCCGGAGCACCGCCGCGGCAAGGGTCAGGGCAAACAACGCCCGGGTGGAGGGCTCATGCTGGCGGATTTCATCCATGTGCGCTCCAGCCTAGGTCCGGCGTGCGCGCCCGGGCAAGGAGTCCGCAGTTTGTTACAGTTTCTTTACCGCCCCACGCGCCCGTGGTAATTACCGGCCCGCATGAGCATTTTTCGTCCCAACGCGCAGATTCAAAAGACCCGGCGGCTCGCCGGCGAGCAGGGCGTAATCGGCTCTCTCTACCGCAGCTCCATTTTTCTGGAAAAAGCCCCCAAGAAGGTAAAGCCCGGCCAGTTCTTCATGGTCCGCTCGGTCGCAGGCGTGACCGCGCCGCTGCTGGCGCGCGCTCTCTCGGCCCTCGACTACGATCCCGAGAAGGGCGTGCTGGATGTCTGCTACCGCATCTATGGCGAGGGCACGGCGCAGCTCGCCCACGCCCGCGCCGGCGACGCGCTGCAGGTCTACGGGCCCTACGGCAACGGCTTCGACCGAAAAGAAATCGGCGACCGGCCGGTTGTGCTGGTGGGCGGCGGCGTGGGCGTGCCGCCCCTGTATCTGCTGGGCAAGCAGCTCGCCGGTGAGGGCAAGAAGGTACTCTTCCTCCAGGGCGCGCGCAGCAAGGGCGAGCTGCTGCTGGTCAAAGAGCTGCGCAAGGAAAACATCCCCGTACACATTGCGACCGACGATGGCTCAAGCGGATTCAAGGGCCGCGTGGGCGAGCTTTTTGGCGAACAACTGCCCGAGCTGACGAAGGGCAAAAAGCCCATCGTCTACGTCTGCGGGCCGCATCCCATGATGGCCGACATCGCCCGGCGCTGCGCCGAGGCCGGCCTGGATTGCCGGGTATCCCTGGAAGAGAAAATGGCCTGCGCCACGGGCATCTGCCTGGCCTGCGTGGTGACAGTGCAGAAGAACGGCGTGGAGAAGAACGTGCCGACCTGCACCAAAGGTCCGGTCTTTGACGCAGCGGAGGTCGTGTGGTGAGCAGTCCCGATCTCAGCGTCAAAGTCGGCGGCCTCACGCTCAAGAACCCGGTGCTCGGCGCCTCGGGCTGCGTGGGCTACGGCGGCGAACTCCAAAAATTCTTCGACCCCGCCAAGGTCGGAGGCATCGTGGCCAAGAGCGTCTCGCTAAAGCCGCGTATGGGCAATCCCACCCCGCGCATCGTCGAGACCGCTTCGGGCATGCTCAACTCGATTGGCATCCAGTCGGTGGGCATCGATGCCTTCATCACCGATCACATGAGCGCCATGGACGGAATCGACACCGCCTACATCGTGAGCATCTTCGACGAGCGCGAGGCCGACTACGTCGAGCTGGCGAAGATCCTCGACAAGGAAGCACGCGTCGATGCGCTCGAAGTGAATCTCTCGTGCCCCAACGTCGAGAAGGGCGGCATCGCCTTTGGCGTCGATCCAAACGGCGCGCGCGCGCTCATTGAAAAAGTAAAAGCAGTGACGAGCAAGCCCGTCTGGGCCAAGCTCTCGCCCAACGTCACCGACATCAAGGTCGTCGCCAAAGCCTGCGCCGAGGGCGGGGCCGACGCGCTCAGTTGCATCAACACGCTCATCGGCATGGCCATCGACTGGCGCGCGCGGCGCCCCATACTCGCGCGCAACACCGGGGGGCTCTCAGGTCCCGCGATCAAGCCCGTGGCCCTGCGCATGGTGAGCGAAGCCCATCGCGCCTGCCCCGGGACCCCGATCGTCGGCATCGGTGGGATCACCAGCGGCGAGGACATCTGCGAGTTTCTCGTTGCCGGCGCCAGCGCCGTGCAGGTGGGCACCGCCAACTACGTCAATCCCCGCGCCATGAGCGTCCTGGTCAAGGAGCTGCGCACCTGCCTCAAGGACGCCGGGATCATGAGCGCCGCCGAGCTGACCGGAAGCCTGCAGCTCAATTCCTAGCAGTCACTTCGGTAACCCTGCCATCCTGAGCAAAGCGAAGGATCGGTCTCGACTGGGCGCGGGCCTCCGGGGGCGCAATTCTTCGCTGCGCTCGAAATGAGAGCAATTCAAAGACGTATCTTATATGTGCGTTGGATCGTGCATCCCGCGTTGCCCCGCAACCGGTGCAAAGGCACGCTTTCTTAATGAATCTTCATCGCCTGCGCCTTGACCCGGCAGCAGGGGTGTAGAAGTTTAACCCTGAAGTCGCGGCCCCTTTGTAAGTGACAGGTCAGGGCGGGCCCGCGCGGGAGTTTTCAATGAACTGGATCAAGACCGGTGTTCTGATGGCCTCGCTCATGGCGCTCTTCATGCTGGCCGGCCACGCCATTGCCGGCCCCCAGGGCGTGCGCATGGCGTTTTTCATGGCGCTGGCCATGAATTTTTTCAGCTACTGGTTCTCCGACAAGATCGTGCTGGCCATGTACCGGGCCAAGCCCGTTTCCGAGGAAGAGGCGCCGGGCCTCCATGAGCTGGTTGCCCAGCTCGCCGAGCGCGCCGGGATTCCCAAGCCGCGCATCTGCGTGATTCCGAGCGAGACCCCCAATGCCTTCGCCACCGGACGCAGCCCCAGCAAGGGCGTGGTCGCCGTGACGACGGGCATCATGCGGATCCTCGACAAGCGTGAGCTCGCCGGCGTGATCGCCCACGAACTCTCGCACATCAAGCACCGCGACACGCTGATCTCCACCATCGCCGCCACTATTGCGGCGGCGATCTCGTATCTGGGCTACCTCGCGCTCTTCTTCGGCGGCGGGCGCCGCGACGGCGAGGGGGGTAACCCGCTGGCGGCGCTGATGATGTTCATCCTGGCGCCCATTGCGGCGGGAGTCATTCAGATGGCAATCTCGCGCTCGCGCGAATACGCGGCCGATGAGCGCGGCGCGCGCATCGCCGGCGAGGCCGGCGGCCTGGCCAGCGCCCTGCAGAAACTCGAACGCGGCCCGGCCATGCAGGCCTTCCGCGGGGCGGAGACGACCGAGAACCTGTTCATCGTCAACCCCTTCCGGGGCGGCCGCGGCGTGAGCAGCTTTGCCAAGCTCTTCTCCACGCACCCGGCCACGGCCGAGCGTGTCGCGCGCCTCCAGGAGCTCTCGGGTGAGCTTGGGGGCTGAGCAGTTGCGCACGATTTCGGGGCCCGAGCCGCCGGTTGCGGCGGGCCCCGCTTTTTTGCGAAAAGTCCTGAAATCTCTGGGGTTTTATTCTTGACAACATACTGCCCGCACGGTTAACACGGGCCGAAGAGACCACACCGGGGTTTCACATTGCCCCTCGCGCCGAGAAAGCAGGTAGGGCCGGCGCGTCGGGCCCGAGTAGAGAGAGCACCATGTCCGAAATCCGCGAAGGACTGATGTATTCCACGCAGCACTACTGGGTGGAACTGGAAAACGACAACGTGGCTCGCGTGGGCCTGACCGACTTCGGTCAGGAACTGCTGGGCTCGGTTACCGGCGTCACCCTGCCGACAGAGGGTGAGAGCATCGATGCCGAAACCAGCGTCGGCGAGATCGAAGCGGCCGACGCCACCGAAGAGCTCATCAGCCCGATCTCGGGCACGGTGATCGAGGTCAACGAGGAACTCTCGGACTCGCCCTCGGTCATCAATGACGAGCCCTACGGCGACGGGTGGCTCTACATCGTCGATCTGACCGATCCCGACGAACTCAACGACCTCATGGATGAAGATGCCTACGGTGAGTTCCTCGAAGCCGAGGGCGAGGACGAGTAGGTGCTGCAGACCCCGAATCGCGAAAGCCCGGCCTCCTGGCCGGGTTTTTTTGCGGCTACAGCTATTATTCTCTCACAATTTCAAGAGACCACCCCGTGAGGGTCCCAGGCAAGACAGAACCACCCGCAATTTCGAGTTGCCAGTTACCCCAGACAGACTTCCCGTCGAGAGTGGACAGCGATTCCTCGGGTTGAAAGCTGCCTATAAAGGGCGCGGTCCCGGATGAGATCGAAGTGCCCGCCTCGTCATCGAAGATTGTCCCCGTGAAGTCCACCCCGCCATTTCCGGAACTCAACACCACGCGAGTGCCATCGGGATGAATCAAGGTGAGATCCAGCGTGTTGGTCGCAATATGTGAGATATCCAGGTGGACATTGATGTCCGCGATGGTGCCGAGCCGGAACATGTGCTTGGGGACATAGAGCGGGGAACAACCAATGATAATACAACC
>JAGRBM010000268.1 GCA_020434085.1 Chrysiogenia bacterium
AGTGGCCTGCAGATACTCATCGACGCTGCGCTTGCCGCGCTTGTAGATGAGTGGCCTGCAGATACTCATCGACGCTGCGCTTGCCGCGCTTGTAGATGCCTTCGAGTTCGATCTCCACCTGGGTGCCGTGGTCGAGGTCGAACTCGACCTCTTCGTCACGTAGAATCTCGGGCTCGTTGCTGCGCGTGTTGATGCGGATGTCGAAGGCGTGGGCAGGTTTCCCCTTGGCCGTGCGGGAGATCGCCGTGATCGGCTTGCCCGTGGTCAGGTGGCCGTACATGCCCGCGGCCGAGATGCCGATGCCCTGCTGCCCGCGCGACTGCTTGAGGCGGTGGAACTTCGATCCATAGAGCAGCTTGCCGAAGATCTTCGGGATCTGGGCCTTCACGATGCCCGGGCCGTTGTCGCGCACTTTCACGCGGTAGCGGTTCTCGCCGGTGGAGCGGATCTCGACGTGCAGGTCGGGCAGAATGCCCGCTTCCTCGCAGGCGTCGAGCGAGTTGTCGACCGCTTCCTTGATGGTGGTCAGCAGCGCCTTGGTCGGGTTGTCGAATCCCAGCAGGTGGCGGTTCTTGGTAAAGAACTCGCTGACGGAGATCTCGCGCTGCTTGCCGGCCATGGTCTCGGCCGTGCTGCGGCGCTCACCCTTGGCGGGCTTTGCAGCTTTCGATTTTTTCGGAGCCTTTGCAGGCTTCTCTTCCTTCGGGGCAGGTGCGGGCTTTGCGGCCGCTTTCTTCGCCTTCGCGGGCGCAGCCTTCTTCGGCGCACTCCTGGGGGTGCCGCCGCCGAGCAGGTCGAGCTGGTCATCCGCCTTTTTGGCGGTCTTCGAGGATGTCTTTTTCTTGGGAGCCGATTTCGCTTTGGCCATGTTCTCTTGCATCAATCACCGGGCGGCGCCCCAAAAAAGAGCCACGCTCCGGATACCCAGCCTCACCCAGGTGGAGAATGGCCCCATCCTTGCCGGGAAACGGGCCGGAAGGCAAACGGCCCGGGATCAACCGCCAAGGCGCCAAGAACGCCAAGGGGGTATCAGGTACTCAAAATGACGCGCTTGACCCCGTCTCGCATGCGGGGGGCATTGAAGTTCAGGAGGAGGCCAAGAGGTTGACCAAGGGCTTTCAGATACGACATGACTTGCGCAGAGTGAACCGGTAGCAGGACACTCACTGTTTTCAGCTCTACAACAAGCTGGCCCGCGATCAACAGGTCGATTCGACCCGCTCCGATTTTCTCACCCTTGTAGTGGAGCGGAACGGCAATTTGTGTGGAAAATGGGATTTGCGCCCGAGTTAATTCAACCGCCAACGCCTGTTCATAAACGCTTTCCAGAAACCCCGCTCCCAATTCGCGATGCACTTCGATGGCCGCGCCGATTGTACGATTGGCCAGTTCATCGAGTTCCTTACTTGGTTCTTTCACGGACATGCCTCGTGGTTGATCGACGCCACAACTCCCTTGGCGTCCTTGGCGCCTTGGCGGTTCAACCTCTCCCCCCTACACCGGATAAACCCCGTGCTTGCGCCAGGGGCGCTCCACCGTTTTGTGGGCGCTTTGCTTGAGGGCCTTGCAGACGATCTCCCGGGTCTCGCGCGGGTCGATGACGTCGTCGATGAGGCCGAACTCGGCGGGGATGAAGGGGTCGATCTGCTCGCGAATTTTTCCGGCGAGCTGTTCCTTCATGGCGGCGGGATCGGGCGCGGTCTCGAGCATTTTGCGGGCGAAGATGCTCACCATGCCTTCGGGGCCCATCACCGCGCACTCGGCCGTGGGCCAGGCGACGATGTAGTCGGGCTCGTAGGCCTTGCCGCACATG
>JAGRBM010000269.1 GCA_020434085.1 Chrysiogenia bacterium
CTCGAATCCGAGCTGCGCGGCTACATCGACGGCCCGGTGCGGGTGATTCGTCGCTCGCGCAACACCTATCACATCGCCATCATCCCGACGCTGCGAACAGATCTCGAGGCCGCGTTCTACCGCTCGCACTTCGACTTCGACCTGACCGGCAAGATGCCCATCGATGCCGATACCTTCGTCTCCAGCGCGGAGATGCGCGTGAGCGTGGACTACAACGACAACGTGCGCGGCGCGACCTTCTACACGGGCACTTACCGCAAGGGTTACACCTTCGATGGAAAGCCCGACGGGCTGCCCAACATGAAGGAACTCTCGCGCGCGCCCTACCAGTGGGGCGCGATCTACGGGTTCGGCAAGGACAAGAAGGACGGCTGGTTCTCCCGCATGATCCCCGGACCGACGCTGCCGAGCTGGTTTCAGCCCTTCATCGAAGACGATGCCGAGCGCGATGATCGTCCCGAGCGCGTGCCGGGCGTGAACAATGTCGGTTTCTTCTCGGACACAATGAAGAAAATGAAGAAGGGGCCGTTCTCTTTGCGCTCGTACCTGTTCCGTCTGCGCGAGTTCAATCCCCAGGACGTGACGCCCTATCTGAACATCACCGACAACCCGATCGAGGTGAAGGTGCGCACCCTGAAAGTGCCGGCCTCCACGCCGGTCATCGCCGAGGACATGCCCGCGGCGAGAACGCCCGCTGCCGGCGAAGCCGCCGCACCGGTCAAGGCGACTTCGACAGGCACGGTGCAGTAGGGGAACAACGATCTTTTAGACAACAAGCGCTTCATCAAAAAAGGGCGGCCCATCGGGCCGCCCTTTGTCATCGTGAACTGGAAACCTCAGGAAGCGCGCTTCAAGAACTCGCGGTTGGTGATGTAGCCGTTTTCCTTGAACCATTCGACGGCGCGGCGAATGGATTCCTCGATGGGCGTGAATTCCAGGCCCAGTTCCTCGCGCGCTTTCGTGTTGTCGTAGAACAGGTACTGCTTGGCGTAGCGCAGCGCCTTGCCCGAGACGACCGGTCGCTGGTGGGTGACCGTATCGGAGCGGTATTCGAGCGCATAACCCATGGCGATGGCGACGTTGATGGGGATCTTGCGCAGCTTGATGCGCATGCCCGTCACTTCCATCACGAGGTCGAGAAACTCCTTCATTTTTACATTGCGGTTGGTCAGGCAGTAGCTCTCGCCGACCTTGCCCTTTTCCTCGGCCAGCACGTGGCCGCGGGCGACGTCTTCAACGTCGACGATGTTGAAGCCCGCGTCGAAATAGCCGGGCGTCTTGCCGTTGACGATGTCGAGCAGAATCTGGCCCGTCGGGGTGGGGGCGATGTCACGGGCGCCGAAGGGAAAGCCGGGGTTCACGATGGTGAGCGGCAGCCCCTCGCGCGCGAAGACCTTCGCATCCTGGTCCGAGAGGTACTTCGAGAAGACGTAGTCGTTGGCCTTGTCGATCTGGTTGAAGTCCGTCTTCTCGTTGGAGGGGGATTCGCCGTCTTCGACTCCGAGCGCCGCGATGGAACTGGTGTAGACGACCTTCTCCACGTCGGCCTTGTAGGCGGCCCAGAGCACGTTCTGCGAACCGGTGATGTTCACATCGTACATCTTGCGGCGGTTGGGAAGCCACAGAGCGTAGATCGCCGCCAGGTGGAACACGCGGTCGCAGCCCTTCATGGCCGCCTTGACCTGGTCGGAATCGGTGACGTCGGCCTCGACCTTTTCCACGTCCAGGCCGTCGATGTTCTTCGTATTCTCGCCGTGCATGATCATGCAGCGCACGTCGCGGTTTTGTTCGAGCAGCAGCCGCACCACGTGCGAGCCGATGAATCCGGCGCCGCCGGTTACCAGTGTTTTGCCCATTCGATCACTCTCCTGAATTTCGTTTTGCTTGTCGCAGGGAATTGCAGATGACCGGAGCGTTGCGCGCGCTCGGCAGAGTTCCCCATGGCCTTGTTGCGGGCGCACGTGTCGCATGCGCCGCGCCCGCCGGGGGCGATACTTACCCGATTGCAGCGCTCCCGACCAGTCGGTCGGGCAAATCGCAGCGGCAGGGACGCCTTTTCGCCGGCGGAAAAATCGGCCATTGTCCCTGTGATGTCGGCACCTTGGCCGCCGCGCGCGTGCGGGCCGGGGCCGGACTTTCCCTTTTTCGGAGCGAGAGCGTGGCAAAGATTCGATTTCTGACCGACGGCATCGAGGCCGAGGTTTCCGATGGCACTCTGGTAATGGACGCTTGCGAGGACAACGGTGCTTCCCTCCCATTTGGCTGTGCCGAGGGATTTTGCGGCACCTGCACGATGGTGGTGAAGGAAGGCCTGGAGAACCTGGCCGCCCCGACCGAGAAAGAGCGCGAGCGGCTGGCCGACACGGGCCTTGGCGAGGGCCTGCGCCTTGGTTGTCAGGCGGTTCTGGAGCGGGGCGAGCTGGCCTTCGAGAACGGGTAAGGTCTTCGCGGCAAAGAGAGCAGGCGAGCATGGACCCGGTACACAACAGAGAGCTCCATCTTCTGGTCAGACAGCACAAGGTTGTCTACGAGGTGCGCCCGAATCTCAACTACACTCAGGGCAATGCCAGGGAGATCGGCTTCGACGTGACCCTCTATGGAACGCACGTGCAGCCCGCCCATCCGCCCGATCCCGGCTGCCATGAGTGCGCGCAGGTCTGGCGGGACCTCAGCAAGATCGCCCGCGCGGCAATCCCCCCCGACGATCACGAGAGCCGCTCCGCCATCGCCCCCTTCGACCAGCTTCTCCACGAATCGGCGGCGCGGAATTTTCGCTACGACGTCGAGCTGACCATCGAGGTCCGCCACCGCAAGCATTTTCTCGATCCCGCCGATGCGTCCGAATCGCACACGGTCAAGGCGATCGTGAACGCGCTCAAGGAACTCGGCGCGCAGGAGCACACCTGGAGCGAGATCCGGGCAAAGCAGCACATGATTCCAAAAGCGTGAGTCCTGAATCGTCGCGGAAAACTCGAAACCGCAATCAGTTCTGCGCCGCATCGCGGTCGGCGTCCTGGGGGGCTCTTCCGAAGTGGCGGGCGAAGACGTCCTTCCATTCGGGCTTGGTGAGCACGCGCATGATCTCGGCGGCGTAGATGCTCATCACGTCCATTTTCGGGTCGAACATCCGGCTCATGCCCTCGAAGGTCAGATACGCCACGTTGAGCAGCGTGACGTTGGGGTCCAGGTGCAGGTGGTGGCGCCGGATCATCTTGAACATGTCGAGCACATACTTGGCGAACTCGATTTCCGAGGCGTTCTTGCCCTCGAGCTCGTCGAGAATGGAGACGCAGTCGGCCTCGAAGGCTTCGTAGTCTTTTGGCTGGATTCCGTATTCCTCGACGTAGGCGCGGGCCACGCCTTTGCCATCGCGCTGGGAGATCGCCAGGTTGAAGCGCAGGAAGGTGGGCAGGTAATCCTCGCGCACGTTGTTCACCAGGCCCAGGTCCAGGATGTAGCAGTTGCCCGCATCGTCGAAGAGGATGTTGCCCGGGTGCAGGTCGGCGTGGATGAAAAAGTCGTCGAAGACCATCTTCGTGTAGATCTTGAACAGCCGGATGGCCATGTCCTTGCGGGGAACCTTGATGATGTCGACAATGTCGTCGATCTTCAGCGCGTCGATGAACTCCATGGTGATGACCTGTTTGGAGCAAAGCTCCTCGTGCAGTTTGGGGATGTGCACATAGGGCAGGTCCTTGAAGTTCTCGTGGAAGCGCCGGTTGTTGTCGGCCTCTACCGTGAAATCGAGCTGGGCGTAGATGGCATCGCCGAATTCCTTTGTCTGCGCGACAAAGTTCATGCGCCGGGCGATGGGAATGAGCGTCTCTACCAGACCGGCCATGAAGCGCATGATCGAGAGATCGCGCTCAACGGTCTTCTCGATGTCGGGGCGGCGGACTTTGACGGCCACGCGTTCGCCGGACTTGAGATTGGCTTCGTGGACCTGCGCCACGCTGGCGGCGGCGATGGGCTCGCGGGTGAAGTTGTCGAAGATTTCATCGACGCCCTTGCCGAAATCGTCCTGGAAAATTTTTGCGACCCCCTCGAACGGAAATGGCGGCACGCGGTCCTGCAGGATGGCCAGCTCCTCGGTGATGTAGGGCGGCAGCAGATCGGGCCGTGACGAGAGGATCTGTCCGAGCTTGATGTAGGTCGCTCCCAGGCCCTGGAGCAGCGCGCGGATGGTCGAGCCCAGGAGGGCTTCGTTCTTGAGCTGGCGGGCCTGTTTGTCGAAAGTGAATAGGTGCGCGGCGCGCAGCAGAAAATACCGGCCGATGTGCCAGGTCATGTGGAAGGCGACATTGAGGAAACGCAGGGCAAGACGCATGATGACTGATGGGGCAGGGCCGCATTTCGCGCGCGCGGCCTGCCTTCGGCTCCTTGAAAATTTACGTGTTCAAAGTGACAAGGCGGCAGTATAGGGCGCCGGCCCCAAAGCGCCAAAACATTGAACATCGGCCCGCCCTGTTTCATTCGCGGGTCTTCCCGCGGGGCAGATTGGGGAAAAGCCTCAAAATCCGGTCATTTGGGGCTTGACCCGACGTGAATAGTTGGCCAATTATTGCCCCCTTCGTTGGAGCGCTTCGGCGCTTTCAACAGGCGCGTAGCTCAGGGGTAGAGCACCACCTTGACATGGTGGGGGTCGGCGGTTCGAAACCGCCCGCGCCTACCAGAGAACGAGCAAACGAGGGCTCCGCGCGCTTTCAGTTTCGAAAGCAGCAGGGCCCTCGTTTTTATTCAGGCGGTACGTAGTGGCAAAGCAGATCAAACTGGCAGAAGGCGGCACCCTCGACGCAGGCAGCCCCGAGGGGCTCGAACTCCTGCGCCATAGCACCTCGCACCTGATGGCCCAGGCGCTCACCGAGATGTTCCCGGGCATCGAGATCACCATCGGGCCGGCCACTGCCGACGGCTTCTACTACGACGTCGACTACGAGCGTTCTCTGAGCCCCGAAGATCTCGAGGCCGTCGAGGCGCGCATGCAGGAAATTGTGAAGCGCAACGACCCGGTTGCCCGCAAGGAAATGCCGCGCTCCGAGGCGATCGAACTCTTCAAGGGCCTCGGCCAGAAATACAAAGTCGAGATCATCGAAGGAATCCCTGAAGGGGAGACCATCAGCGCCTACAGCCAGGGCGACTTCATCGACCTGTGCACGGGCCCCCACGTGGCCAGCACCGGCGAGCTGGGCAGCTTCAAGCTCCTGCGGCTGGCCGGCGCCTACTGGCGCGGCGATGAGAAGAACAAGATGCTCCAGCGCATCTACGGCACCGCGTTCCCCTCCGACAAGGAGCTGCGCGTCTATCTCAAGCAGATGGAAGAGGCCAAGAAGCGCGACCACCGCAAGCTGGGCAAGGAACTCGACCTGTTCAGCATCCAGGACCTGGGCGGCGGCGGCCTGGTGTTCTGGCACCCCAAGGGCGGGCGCATTCGCGAGGCCATCGAGAACTATCTCAAGGAAATTCACCGCAAGCGCGGCTACGAGTTCCTGAACACGCCCCACGTGGCGGACCTGGAGCTGTGGAAGACGTCCGGCCACTGCGATTTCTACGCCGACCGCATGTATCCGCCCATGGAAATCGAGAACCGGCTGTTCCAGCTCAAGCCCATGAACTGCCCGTTCCACATCCTGATCTACCAGAACGGGCTGCGCAGCTACCGCGACCTGCCGCTTCGCTGGGCCGAGTTCGGCACCGTCTACCGCCACGAGCAGTCGGGCGAGCTCCACGGGCTGATGCGCGTGCGCGGCTTCACCCAGGACGACGCCCACATCTTCTGCCGCCCCGACCAGCTCGAATCCGAGATCGCCGGGGTGCTGGATCTGATGATGGAGGTCCTCCAGACCTTCGGATTCAACGATTTCGACATCGCGCTCTCCACCCGGCCCGACGACGCCATCGGCGATCCGGAGATCTGGGAGAAGGCCACGGCCGCCCTCAAGGCCGCCATTGAGAGCCGGGGCCTCAAATACACCGTCAAAGAGGGCGACGGGGCCTTCTACGGCCCGAAAATCGACATCGACATCCGCGACGCCATCGGCCGGACCTGGCAGTGCTCGACGACCCAGCTCGATTTCAACCTCCCTGAGCGCTTTGCCATGGAGTTTGTGGGCGACGACAATGCCAAGCACCGTCCGATTATGATCCACAGGGCCCTCATGGGCTCTATGGAGCGGTTTTTCGGAATTCTGATCGAGCACTACGCCGGGGCCTTCCCGACCTGGCTGGCCCCTGAGCAGGTGCGGGTCATCTCCATCACCGACGAGCAGGCCGACTACGCCCGTAAGGTATTGCAGACCCTAAATGATTCGGGTATAAGGGCGACCGCCGATTTGCGCAACGAGAAGCTGGGTCTGAAGATCCGCGAGGCGCAGACGCAGAAAATCCCTTACGCATTGGTGATCGGCGACCGGGAAATGGAAGAGGGCAAGGTCGCTCCCCGCAAATACGGGGAGAAACAGGGCCTGCCGGCTCTTCCAGTATCGGAATTTGTGTCGCAGATTTGCGAAGAGATCGAAAGCCGGAGGGCCTAGTTTATTTATAGGGGTCGCCAGACTTCGCGAGAGCGCGAACCGCAGGCCCGAATCAATGAGCGCATTCGTGCGCCGGAGATTCGGGTAATTGACGAACAGGGCGAACAGCTCGGCGTTCTCCGGCCCGACGAGGCCTTGGCAATGGCCAAGTCACGTGGCATGGACCTGGTGGAGATTTCTCCCAACGCCGCGCCGCCCGTCTGCAAGTTCATGGACTACGGTAAGTTCAAGTATTTGCAGAAGAAAAAGGCTGCTGAAGCCAAAAAGCATCAGCACCAGGTGCAGCTCAAGGAAGTAAAATTCCGGCCGAAGATCGAGAAGCACGACTACGAGTTCAAGCTTCGCAAGGCCATCGAATTCCTTGAGGAAGGCAACAAGGTAAAGCTCACGATTCGTTTCCGCGGTCGTGAGATTACGCGTCCGGCGCTGGCCCAGCGCATCATCGACCAGGTGGTCGAGGACACCAAGGACGTCGGCGCGCTCGAAGGGCGCTCGACATTCGAAGGGCGCACGATGATCGCGATCCTCGTGCCGGTGGCCAAGCAGGGCGGCAAGGGCAAGGCGCCCAAGAAGGAAGCGGCAAAGGCTGAAAAGCCCGCCGCAACGCCGGAAGAGAAGCCGGCCGAGAAGACTGAGGAAGCCGCAAGCGAGAGCGTAGCGGAGTCCTGAGAAGACAGAGACCAAAGTCCCGCGCAAGCGGGACGTAGAAAGAGCTGAAGACAATGCCGAAGATGAAAACCCACCGTGGTGCCGCCAAGCGAATTCGCAAGACCGGCAAGGGCAAGTTCAAGTTCAAGCGTGCCGGTAACCGTCACTGCCAGTCGACTCATTCGAAGTCGACCCTGCGGCGCAACCGCGACAACGCTTACATCGACGACTCGAACCTCAAGGCCGTCAAGGCGATGCTTCCCTACTAAGGGCGGCGTCCTGACGAGAGAGAGAAGGCAAAGAAATGGCACGCGCAACCCGGGGCACCAAGGCCCGCGCCCGTCGTAAAAAGATCATGAAGATGGCCAGCGGCCGTCGTCACGGCCATGGCGATCAGCTCAAGACCGCCCGTGACAGCGTCATCCGCGGCTTCAAATACGCCTACCGCGACCGCAAGGTCCGCAAGCGCGACATGCGCGGCCTGTGGATTCAGCGCATCAACGCTGCCGCTCGTGAGAACGGGCTCAGCTACTCGCGTCTGATTCACGGACTCAAGGAAGCCGGTGTGGAACTCGATCGCAAGGCGCTCGCCCAGATCGCCTACGAGAACCCGGCGCAGTTTACGAGCATCGTCGAGGTGGCCAAGCAAGTAGCGTAAGCTCACAACCGGCCCACTTTCGGCGAATCGCCACGTTGGCTCCCCCCGCTGGGATGCCCCGTGGCGATTCTCGTATCTGGGCAAGGGGAAACAAGTGGAAGCAAAGCTCAAAGAGATCGAAACCCAGGCCCGCGCCGCCATTGCCGCTGCAAGCGACGAGGATGCGCTGCGCGAGGCGGAGACCGAATACCTGGGGCGCAAGGCCGGCAAGCTCTCTGCCGTGCTCAAGGGGCTCAAAGACCTCTCGGGGCCCGAGCGCGGCGCGGTGGGCAAGCTGGCCAACGAGATCAAGAACGCCCTGGAAGCGCTCATTGCCGAGCGCCGCGAGAGCCTGCAGTCCTCGGCCATGGCGGGGCGCCTCCAGAAGGAGAGCATCGACCTGAGCCTGCCCGCCTCGGGCGTGGCCGCCGGCAGCCTGCACCCGCTCGTCCAGATGGAGCGCGAGCTGCGCGCCATCTTCGTGCGCATGGGCTTTACCGTCGCCACCGGCCCCGAGGTCGAGAAGGACTACTACAACTTCGAGGCCCTCAACATCCCGGCCGACCACCCCGCGCGCGACATGCAGGATACCTTCTACATCCAGCCCGGCGTGCTGCTGCGCACGCACACCTCGCCGGTGCAGATCCGCACCATGGAAAAGCGAGAGCCGCCGGTGCGTATCATCGCGCCGGGCAAGGTCTACCGCTGCGACTCCGATCCCACGCACTCGCCCATGTTCCACCAGATCGAGGGCCTGTGGATCGACAAGGGCGTGACCTTCGCCGATCTCAAGGGGACGCTCGGCTCGTTCATCCGCCAGGTGTTCGACTCATCGGTGAAGCTGCGCTTTCGCCCCAGCTTCTTCCCCTTTACCGAGCCCAGCGCCGAGGCCGACATGAGCTGCGTGTTCTGCAAGCGCGACGGCAGCGCCTGCAGCGTGTGCAAGGGCAGCGGGTGGATCGAAGTGCTGGGTGCCGGCATGGTCGACCCGCGCGTGTTCGGCTTTGTGGGCTACGACCCTGAGCAGTACTCGGGCTTTGCCTTTGGCCTGGGCATCGAGCGTTTCGCGATGCTCAAATACGGCGTGCCCGACCTTCGTCTCTACTTTGAAAACGACGTGCGCTTCCTGGAGCAGTACTAGTGAAAATTTCCTACCAATGGCTCAAGGACCTGGTTCCCGCGCTGGAACTCAGCCCGCAGGAACTGGCCGAACAACTCACAATGGCGGGCCTCGAGCTCGAAGACCTCGAAGATCCCAGCCGCGGCTGGGACAATGTGGTCGTCGGCAAGGTTGAAGCAATCGAGCCCCATCCCGATGCCGACAAGCTGCGCCTGTGCACGGTGCGCGTTGGCGCGGATACCGTTCAGAAGATCGTCTGCGGCGCGTCCAATGTGGACGCGGGCCAGAGCGTGTGCGTCGCCCTGGAAGGGGCGGAGCTTCCCGGCGGCTTCAAGATCAAGAAGGCGAAGATCCGCGGCGTTGAATCGCGTGGCATGATCTGTTCGGAAAAAGAGCTCGGCCTGGCCGAACAATCCGACGGCATTCTCGTGCTTGAAGGCGCGCAGGCCGACAACGAGCCCGGCACGCCGGTGGCCAAGGTGCTGCATGTGCCGCCGCTGCTCGATCTCTCGGTGACTCCCAACCGCGGCGACTGCCTCTCGGCCATCGGCCTTGCGCGCGAGGTCGCTGCGCTCACCGGCGGCGAGCTGCACGAGCCCGAGTTCGCGCTCAACGAGCAGGACGGCGCCGCCAGTGAAG
>JAGRBM010000270.1 GCA_020434085.1 Chrysiogenia bacterium
ACCTTTGCGCTGGATCGGCTGGTTGTCGGTGACGTGCTTCTGGAGCTGAATTCCACGGCAGAGGCTGGCGTTTACGAAGGCCATTGCTTTTGCGGTGGCCCACTCAGCGTTTCCCAGAACCGCGATCTCAAAGTCGACTTGCGAGAGAATCCAAGCACAATCAAGCTACCCGGATTGCCAACGTATGTGCACACGCTGATCCGGGTGGACCCCGAAGGGCTCAAGCCACCTCGCTGACCTGCACGACCGCCTGAATATCCGAATAATTCTTGAGGTCCGCGCCCAGTGCCGGGGCCGCTCCCATGAAGGCCTGCTGGAAGGACTCGACCGAGTCGAAGTCCAGGTGGGCAATGCACACATAGGGGGCAGGGCTGCCCGGGGCGGCACCGCTCACGCCGAAGGCAACGCTCACGCCCCTCAGCGCGTCGCCGAGTTTTTCGCGGCACAGCGGGATGTGGTTGGCCATGTAGTAGTCCTTGTCGAAACGCGCGCCTTCGGTGGCGGGATACAGAACGCTCAAGCGGATCATGTGAATTCTCTCCAGTTGGAATGAAGGGGAGCCTAGCACGGCAGGAGGCCTTGCGGGGGAGGGGCTTGACGTTTCGGTTAGGGTCCATATAGTTAGGCACCTAATTAGATCGGGCCGCGCCCGACGAGGAATTCATGCTCTATCTACGCAAACTGCCCCAGCACGACGTTCTGCAGAACATGGCCGAGCGCATCCCGGAGGCCGAGCCGCTGTCCATCGAGAGCTGCCTTCTCTTGCTGCGCGTGGCGGGTGACATGCGGACGCTGCTCGACGAGAGCCTGGCTGCGGGCGGCACTTCCCACGGTCGTTTTACCATCCTGATGCTGCTCTACCGCCACCGCGAAGATGATGCCGGGGTGCTTCCCTCCGAGCTGGCCGAGTGGGCGGGCGTGAGCCGCGCGACGGTGACGGGTCTTCTCTCGGGCCTTGAATCACTGGGGCTCATCGAGCGCGTGCGCGACCCGCAGGCGCGCGATCGCCGCCTGTTCAGCGCGCGGCTCACCGCAAGCGGCATCGAGTTCATTGAAAAGACCCTGCCCGGACACACGCGGCTCGTGGCCCTCATGCTTGCACCGCTCTCGGACCGCGAAAAGAAACAGCTCGCCGCGCTGCTCGGCAAGATCGATGGCGGGCTGGGCGCCGCCCGCGAGTCGCTGCCCGCAAAATCCACAACGGGGAAACGCTCATCATGACACGTAAAAAGTTGCTGCTGACGCTCGCCGCCGTGATCGGCATCGCCGCCCTCGCCGGTGCCAGCCGGGCGGTCTATTACATCATCCATTTTGAGACCACCGACGACGCGCAGATCCAGGGTGATATCTATCCGGTCGCGCCCAAGATTTCCGGCTATGTGGGGCGGGTCTACGTGAAGGAGAACGAGCGCGTGGAGGCCGGCGCGCTGCTGCTCGAGCTCGAACCCCGTGACTACGAGGTGAAGCGCGACACCGCGCGCGCCGGGCTCGAGCGGGCGCAGGCCGCTGTCGCCGTTGCCGGCGCGCAGGTGCAGCAGGCGCGCGCCCAGCGCGACCAGAGCAGCACCGAGGAAAAACGCTACGCCACGCTGCTCAAACGCCGTGAGGTGTCCGAGCAACAGTATGAGGCCGTTCGCGCCACCGCCATCAGCGCAGCCGCCGCCTATGACGCCGCCCTGCAGCAGGTCGGCGTCGAGAAGGCGCGTCTCGATGAGGAAAAAGCGCTGCTGGAGGCTGCCGAGCTCAACGTCTCCTACACCACCCTCCACGCGCCCGCCGCTGGCATCGTCGCCCACAAGAGCATCGAGCCCGGCCAGTTCGTGCAGGCGGGCCAGCCGCTTATGGCCATTGTCGATACCGACAATCTGTGGGTCGTGGCGAACTTCAAGGAAACCCAGCTCCAGAAAATGCACACGGGGCAGGAAACGCGCATCAAGGTCGATGCCTATCCCGAGCACGACCTGACCGGGATGATCGACTCCATCTCACCCGCGACGGGCGCGCGCTTTGCGCTGCTGCCGCCCGACAACGCGACCGGCAACTTCGTGAAGGTCGTCCAGCGTGTTCCGGTAAAGATCGTCTTTCGCGACGCCTTGCCGGAGCGGCTGAATCTGCTGATCGGCATGAGCGTGGAAGCCGAAGTGGACCTGCGAGAAACCCCTGCAAGCGGACACGCCAGCGTTCGCTGAGCGCGCGGAGCGAGTCACCCATGGCCGAAGTCGGCGCCAGAAAATGGATCATCACCGTCACGGTGATCCTGGCATCGGTGATCGAGATCATCGATACCTCCATCGTCAACGTGGCGCTGCCGCACATGATGGGCAATCTCTCGGCGACGCTCGATGAGGTCGCCTGGGTCATCACTTCCTACGTGGTGGCAAACGTCATCGTGGTGCCCATGACCGGGTGGCTCTCCATGCGCTTTGGCCGGCGCAACTACTTCGTGGGTTCCATTCTGCTCTTTACCGCTGCGTCGTTCTTCTGCGGGCAGGCCACCAGCATCTGGGAACTGGTCGCGTTCCGTCTGATCCAGGGCGTGGGCGGCGGCGCGCTGCTCTCGACGTCGCAATCGATCCTTGTCGAGACCTTTCCGCCCGAGGAACTGGGCTTTGCCAATGGGCTATTCGGCCTGGGCGTGGTGATGGGCCCGACGGTGGGCCCGACGCTGGGCGGCTGGATCACCGACAGTTTTTCCTGGCGCTGGATCTTCTACATCAACCTGCCCATCGGACTTCTTGCGGCATTTTGTGCCTACACCTTCATTCGCGATCACGAAGATGCCAAGCGTCCGCCTTCCACCGACTGGCTGGGGATTGTGCTGCTGATCGTGGGCATCGGCGCGTTGCAGATATTTCTGGAGCGCGGCGAGGCCGAGGCCTGGTTCGAGACCACCTACATCACCGTCCTGTGCGGGGTCTCGGTGCTCGGCATTCTGGGTTTCATCTGGCGCGAGTTGGCGACAGAGCATCCGATCGTCAATCTGCGCGTGCTCAAGGACGGGTCGCTGGCGCTTGGAACCGTGTGCAACTTCATCCTGGGCTTCGGGCTCTATGCCTCCGTCTTTATTCTGCCGGTCTTCGCCCAGAACCTGCTGGGCTTTACGGCAACCCAGACGGGACTCATCATGCTGCGCGGCGCGCTGGCGACCATGATCATGATGCCGCTGGTGGGAAAAATCCTGCAGCGCGGGGCGCCGCCCTACA
>JAGRBM010000271.1 GCA_020434085.1 Chrysiogenia bacterium
CATCGAGCTCAATGAGAACACGCCCGAGCGCCTCGAAGTGCTCGGGGGCAAGGGCTGCGGCCTGGTGCGACTGATTCGCGCGGGACTTCCCGTGCCCGAGGCCTGGTGCCTGCCGGCGGGAATCCACGCCGTCCACGGCGGTGAAATGACGCCGGCACTCAGCAAAGAGCTGCGCGCCTTCTGGAAAGAGCTGCGCGCAAAGTGGGGCGCGCCCCTGGTGGCGGTGCGCAGCTCGGCCACCGCCGAGGATCTCGAAGAAGCCTCCTTTGCCGGCGTCTATACGACGGTTCTGGGCGTGGCGAGCGAGCGCGCGTTTCTCGAAGCGGTCGAGACCTGCTGGGGCGCGCTCCACGAAGAGGCCGCGCGCGCCTATCGCGAGAAAAAGGGGATCGGCCACGACGTGGGCATTGCGCTGGTGATCCAGCGGATGCTGCGCCCGGAGTGTTCGGGAGTGCTGCTCACCGCCAACCCGCGCCGCGCATTCGCCAATGAGATCGTCATCGATGCCGCCTGGGGCGTGGGCGAGGCCATTGTCTCGGGCAAAACCCACCCCGATCATCTGGTCGTGGAACGAAGCAGCGGCAAGCTGCGCGAGGAACACCTGGGCGGCAAAAAGATCGAGATGCAGGTGCTCAAGGGAGGCGGGCTCTCGGAGAGACCCGTGAGCGCAAAACGCCGCGCCGCGCGCTGCCTGGGTGATGCGCAGCTCCGCGTGCTCTGGCAGCTCGCGTGCCAGGTGGAAGAAAAGATCGGTCCCCGTCAGGACCTCGAATGGGCGATCGAGGACGGCGTGCTCTACCTCCTGCAGCAGCGCCCCATCACCGGGCTGCCGCCGCTCCATCCAAAGAACGTGTGGACGCGCAAGTTCGGTGACGAATATCTGGCCGACTACAACTTCCCGCTCGGGCGCGGCCTTCTGGTGAAGTGGATCTCCGACAATTACCTCAAGGAGATCTGCGTGCTGCAGGGCCATCACGACCTCGTGGGGGTCGAGCCGCTGCGCAACCACGAGGGCTACAGCTACTTCAACGGCGCGTTCATGGCGCGGATGCTGCGCGCGGTGCCAAAGAGCGCACGCGAGGGAAATACCATGGGGTGGTTCCCGCCGCTCTGGGAAAAACACATCCAGGCGCAGCCCTTCGAGCCGCGGCGCCTGCTGGGAATGCTGAGCGCGCCGACCAAAGACCCGCGCGGCCCGGTGAACAAGAACCTCGCTGCGCTCGATCGCCACACCGCGAACGTCGACCGGGTGGTCGTGCCGCTGCTCAAGCAGGACTACACGAAACTCTCTGAATCAGAGTGGAAGCGTCAGTTCGACGAGGTCTACGCGCTGGGGATCGAACACTTTCGCGTCATTCGCTGGGGAATGGGAAATCACAACCCGGCCCTTCATGCGGGATTGCAGGGGTTGCTCAAACGCTGGTGCGGGGACAAGAGCGGCGAGCTCTACCAGACGGTGGTGAGCGGGCTGCCGGAGACGAAGACCGCGCTGATCAACCGCGACATCTGGCGGCTCGGCATCGAGGCGCGAGGCAGCAAAAAAGTGCGGAAGGGCATTCTGGCACAGGAGCCCTACGAGAAATTGCGAAAGGCGACGAAGAGCGATCCCTTCTGGGCGAGCTTCGACGCCTTCATTGCAAAGCACGGTCACCGATCGTCGACGCGGGAACTGGCGGCCGAACGCTGGGTCGAGACGCCCGGGCTGGTGCTGGGCTTTGTGCGCGTGCAGCTCCACGGCGAGAGCGCACCGCCCGATCCCGACGCGCGTGAAGAACACGCGATTGCAGAGCGCCGGCGCGCCGAGAAACAGGCACTGGCTGCGCTGGGGCGCGGGCCCGCGGCACTGGCAAAGCGCGCGGCGCTAAAACGCCTGATGGAACTCACCCAGCAATATACCCGCTACCGCGAGAACCAGCGCTACCACCTGGACTATCTGCTGCTTCATATCCGCAAGCTGGTGCTCGAACAGGGGCGCCGGCTGGTGAAGAAGAAGTATCTCAAGGAGCCCGGCGAGATTTTCTTTCTCGAGGACGCCGAGTTCTGGCAGCTCGTGGGCGGGGAGAAAATCGACCGCAAGGAACTGCGCGCGCGCATCGAGGCGCGGCGCGCGCACTGGCTCAAGTGGAAGGACCGGCTGCCCGCGACCTACCTCTTCGACGATGTCGAAACCGAGGGCGAGATCGTCGAGGGCGATCCGCGGCCCGGGCAGGACAGCGCCGATGCCGCGGGGATCGGCGCCTCGCGCGGATCGGCCAGGGGAGCGGTGCGCGTCGTGCGCGAGCTCGCGCATCTCGATGAAATCGAACCCGGCGAGATCCTGGTCGCCAGCAACATCGACCCGGGCTGGACGAACGTCTTCCCTCTGCTGGGGGGGCTGGTCACCGAGACCGGCGGCATCCTCAGTCACGGCGCCCTGCTGGCGCGTGAGTACGGGATCCCCGCCGTCATGGGCGTCAAAAACGCCATGGGCCGCTTCGAGACCGGGCAAGTGCTCGAGATCGATGGCGGCACCGGCGCGATTCGCGAAGGGACTCGCGATGGCGCGGGCGAGGCGCTATAACAGCGCACGCGAACTCGACGAAGACGACAGCCGGCGCGCCGGCGAGGGGGACTCATGGAAAAACCATACAGCCTTGAAGGCCAGAAGATTGCCATCACCGGAGCCAGCCGCGGCATCGGGCGCGGCATTGCGCTGCAGTGCGCGCGCGCGGGCGCCGACATCGCGGTGGGATACAACAGCAACGCAGAGGCGGCGGGCGAGGTCGTTGCCGAGGCCAAGAAGCTCGGCGTGAAGGCGGTCGCCGTCAAGTGCAACGTCGCCGACTCGGGTGAGGTGCGCGCCTTTTACGACGGCGCCGTCGACGCGCTGGGCGGCCTGGACGCCACGGCCATCAACGCCGGGATTTCCTCCAAGGCCGTGAACGTGCGCGCCACGTCCGACGAAGAGATCGAGCGCGTCTTCGCCGTCGACCTGCTGGGTGCCTACTACAGCGCGCGCGAGGCCGCGCGCATCTTCCACGAGCAGAAGAGCGGGCTCATTGTGATGATCTCCTCGGTGCTGGCCGAGACCCGCGGCGCGAAGATGGGCCCGTACTGCGTGGCCAAGGCGGCGCTCGAGGGACTGATGACCATGCTCGCCCGCGAAGAGGCGCCCTTCCGCGTCCGGGTGAACAACATCCTGCCCGGCCTTGTGAACACGGACATGGGCAAGCAGGTGCTCAAGCCCATGGGAATCACCGACCCGGCCATGGTGGGCAAGGCCATGCCCATGGGCCGCGTGTGCGAGCCCGAGGACATCGGCAACCTCTTCGCCTTCCTGGCCAGTCCGGCCGGCAGCTACATCACCGGCCAGTCCATCATGGTCGAGGGCGGCACCACCCTGGTAAAGGGTCTGTTCTAGGAAGATTCGCCACAGAGGGCACAGAGCCCACAGAGCAGAATTTGAAACCACAGATGAACACGGATGAACACAGATAGGGAGCAGGGATTTCAGCTCTCTTCTTAATCCGTGTTTATCTGTGTGCATCTGTGGCCAATTTCTGTTCTTCTCTCTGTGGGCTCTGTGCCCTCTGTGGCAAAAAATCCCGATATTGGCCTGAACCTTCCGCGCTATTCCTATCATCCCAGTTGTCGGAGTAATCTTTCGGCATGAGCGAAACAACGCGCGACCCGGCCGCGATAGCGGTCCCCATTCCCGTGGATGCGGAGACGGGGAAGGACTGTCCCCTCGCGTTCGCGTTGGGGGCGCGTGCCATTGGCTGGACGCGGCTTCAGCGGATCATCGGCGCGGCCTCGGAGGAGGTGCGCGGCACCCTCGACGAGGTCGAGCGCCGCCGGACGATGCAGCTCCAGACCTTCCGCGTCTTTGCCTACGCGCTCAATGTCATCATCTCGCTGGTATTCCTCAAAGTCGTGAGCTGGTTCGTGCTGGTGCCTGCGACCTTCACCCTCGTGAACGTCGGTTTCTATTACGTCCTGCGCCGGACCTCGTGGTTCCGGATCTGTAACGCGATCCTTTTCCTGATCGATGTCGAAGTCACGATGTTCTCGATCTGGCAGTTCGGGCCGGTGATGTATCACTCGCTCCTGTTTCTGCCGATTCTGGTGATTGCCGCCGTCTTCTACCTGCCCTCGCACTGGGCCGTGGTGATGACGGTCCTGATGAGCCTCGACTACGCGCTGCTGAGTTTCGGGCAATGGAGCGGGTGGATTCCGCCCGGTCACATCGGCGCCTCACTGGGGCTTGGCAACGGGCTCTACAGCGGCCCGCATGCGGGACTGTTGCTGCAGACCTCGATCGTCGGAACCATTTTCTTTCTGGGCGGGATGCACGTCTTTGCGAGGGAGATCCTCGGCCTGTTCCGTCAGCGCGAATTCGAGGTGGCCCAGGCCAACGAGCTGATCCGTCGCTACGTCCCCTCGCAGCTTGCCGAGCAGATCCTCTCGGGTGAACACAGCACCGCCGTTTCCCACGAGCGGCGCAAGCTCACGGTTTTTTTCTCCGACATCAAGGGTTTTACCGAGACGGCGGACCAACTCGAATCGGAAGACCTCTCGCGCATTCTCAATGAATATCTCTCGGCCATGTCGGACATTGCAGGTGAATTCGGCGGGACCATCGACAAGTTCGTCGGCGATGCAATCATGATCTTCTTCGGCGCGCCCCACGCCACCACGGACAAGGACCACGCCCTGCGCGCGGTGCGCATGGCCATGAAGATGCAGGCGCGCATGGATGAGCTGGCCAACAAGTGGTACAACGAGGGCATTCAGGCCCCCTTCGACATCCGCATCGGCATCAATACAGGCACCGCAACGGTGGGCGACTTCGGCTCGGACGGCCGCATGGATTACACCGCCATCGGCAACCAGGTGAACCTGGCCGCGCGACTCGAATCGGAGTGCAAACCCGGCAAGATCCTCATCAGTCACTCCACGTGGGCGCTCGTGCGCGAAGAGATCCCCTGCATCGAAGGCGGAGAGATCAACGTCAAGGGCATCCACTACCCGGTCAAAGTTTACGAAGTGGCGTAAGCGAAGAATCCGAAACCACAGATCAACACGGATGAACACAGATGGAGAGCAACGATTCCGATTCTTTTCTTATCCGTGTTTATCTGTGTGCATCTGTGGTTAAATCTTCTTCTCAGGTAGGAACCCGCAGGTCGGTCTCTGGCAGCCGCGTGACGAAGTCGGCGCCGAATGCGGCCGAGGGGGTCCAGGCGCCGCCGGGCACTTCGCCGGCGAGCACGCGCTCGACGCTGGCCATGGCGCTCAGCACGGTGAAGCGGTAGCCCTCGGGGCAATCAAGCGTGCCGGTGACCACCTTGCCCGCATCGTTCTTTACCTGTCCCCACAGGTGCACGCGCCCGGTGCGGCGCAGCTTCTCATCGGGGCCCTTCACGCGCTTTTCAATCTGATTCTTCAGAAAATTCTGGACAGCGGGCAGGGCGGTGACGCCCATGAACGGCGCCGAGAGGCGCGTCATCGTGGACATGGCCCGCGGCACGGAGGTGTAGACCGTGATGTTGGGGATGCCGGTGGAGTAGTAGGCCGTGCTCACATCGCCCCAGGGAATGGCCATGCACCAGCGCGGCTTGTCGGAGAACTGAATTTCTTTTGCCTTGTGACCGGTGGGCACCTTGATGATGCGGCCATTCTTGCGGATGCGCCCGCCCTTGGGCAGGCCTTCGACCGCGGTCTTTGCCGTCCCGGCGCTGGCGGTGCCGAAGCCGCCGAGGGCCAGTTCGAGCTCGGTCGCATCGGGCAGGGCCCTGGCCAGGCTGGCGGCCAGGCAGTCCGAGGGCACGACGTCGAAACCCACTCCGGGCATGAGCACCGAACCGGATTTTTTGGCCTCCTGCGTGCGCGCGTGGATGGCTTCGAACACTTCGATCTCGCCGGTGATGTCCAGGTAATGGGTTCCGGTCTTGAGGCAGGCCTCTACCATGGGCGCGCTGGTCGCTGAGAACGGGCCGGCGCAGTGCATGACCAGATCGACTTCCTTGATCCCCTTGGCCGCCGCCATGGGATCGCCCAGATCGAAGGCGCGGTATTCAAGACCCAGCTTCTCGGCGATGGGGCGGATCTTGCTCTCGGAACGCCCGGCCAGCAGCGGGTGCAGGCCCTTCTCCACCGCCAGCTCGGCCAGCAGTTTGCCGGTGTAACCGTTGGCTCCGTAAATCATCCAGGGGTCGTGTGCCATGGGGTCTTCTCCCGCTCGTTGATCTGCCGCCGGTTCCCCGGCTGGGGGCCGACGCGGCTAGATGATGGCTGGCGACACCCGTTGCGACAAGGGACTCGTGCTTGCCTCGCAGGCGCTTCTTGCCAATGAGACTGGATGACCCCTATAAGTAAAAGGATTCGAACCGGGGCAGCTTCGACTGTATGAATGAACCGCCTTCAATCATTGCGCGCAGGAAGCGCCGTCAGGACGCCTGGTTTCTGGCGCTGCTGATCGGCCTGTATCCGGCCGCGGCCCACGCCTACATCGATCCCGGCTCGGGAGCGCTCGTCCTGCAGGCGCTGATTGCCGGCGCGGTCGGCGGCGTGTTTTACTTTCGTGACAAGATTCTTCTGGTGCTCGGGAAGCTCGGGCTCTACAAACCCAGAGAAATCGAGCAGCCCGAAGACGAAGCATCCGATCCGGACAAACCCGCCGAATAGGAAACCCGGGAACTTTTGAGCCAGAGCCAGCGAACTTCCTTTCGAGATCCCGGCGGCCGCGTCGTACGCGCCGGTGATCGTGTGCTGCGTTTGCTCAATGAATCGGGTGCCGCGGAGTTCGAGGCATTTGCCGCGAGCGCTTGCGCAAAGAAGCTGGCGGGCGAGGGCAAGCTCGTCGGTGCGCGCAGGCTCGATGCCGCGCCGGCAGGACTTGCAGAGAGTCCTCCCGCGATGTGCCTGGAGCATGACGCGATCTGGTTCCCGAGCTATCCGGGTGAGTGGCCGCCCGAGATGCTGCATGCCGCGGGCGTGCTGACGCTCGATCTGATGGAACAATCACTGGGCGAGGGCTTCGGACTCAAGGATGCCACGCCCCACAACGTGCTCTTCAATGGTCCCGCGCCGGTCTTTGTCGACTGGCTCTCTTTTGAGAAGCGCGACGCGCTCGACCCGCTCTGGTTGGCGCAGGCCCAGTTCGCGCGGACTTTTCTGCTGCCGCTTCTGGCGTGGAAGCGTCTGGGACTGCCTCCCCATGAGGCGCTGCTCGTGCACCGCGACGGAATCGAACCCGCGCAACTCTACAAGATGCTGGGCTGGTGGGGGCGTGTGAGACCGCCGGCCCTGGGGCTGGTGAGCATGCCCACCTGGCTCTCAGGAAAGGCCGAGCAGGAAGGCGAGCAGCTCTATTCGCCCCGAAGGGAAAACGATCCGAAGAAGGCGCGCTTTATCCTGGACTTCGCGCTGCGCGGGCTGAAGAAGAAGCTCACGCGCGTCGCGCCGCAGGCAGCGAGGGATTCGGTCTGGTCGGGTTATATGGAGACGCGACCCGGTCACTACGAGGCCGAAACATTCGCGGCGAAGGAAGCCTTCGTCGGCGATGCGCTCAAAAGCGTTGGGCCCGCGCACGTGCTGGATGTGGGATGCAACACGGGGCATTTCAGCGAGATCGCCGCAAAAGCCGGCGCGCAGGTGGTGGGCATCGATCTCGACCCCGTCGTCGTTGGGATGACCTGGCGGCGGGCCAGCGGGAAATCGCTGAACATCCAGCCGCTCGTGGTCAATCTGGCGCAACCGACACCTGCACTCGGCTGGCGCAACGCCGAATGCGCGTCCTTTCTCGAGCGCGCGGCAGGCCGCTTCGAGCTCGTGCTGATGCTCGCGGTGGTGCACCACATGCTGGTGTCCGAGCGCGTGCCCCTCGAGGAAATTGTCGACGTGGTTGCAGAGCTGAGCACGGACGCCGTTGTGATCGAGTATGTGGATCCCGCAGACCCCATGTTCCGCCGGATTGTACGCGGGCGCGAGAATCTCCATGCCGGTCTCACCCCCGAGCGATTTGAGGCTGCATGGAAGGCGCGTTTTGAAGTCGCCCGGAGCGAGAAAATCGGCCAGACGCGCGCGCTCTATCTGATGCGACGTCGGAGCAATTGAACCAGTGAGCGCCCAGGCCAGACGCGCACTGATCTGTCTCTCGCTTGGCAATCTCTGGTTCCTGCCGGTGTGGGCGGAGCTTCTTCCCAGCGCGATCGGTGGCCGTAACCTCTACTATTTCGCGGCGCTGCCGCCACGGATTCACTACTGGCTTCTGCCAATAAGTGTGGTGTTGCTGGCGGCGATCTTCTTCGGAGTCTCCAGCGCACTCAAGCGAAGCGCCTTCACCGAAGCCGTGTTCCTGCTTCTGCTGGTGATTCCGCTCAACGGAATCCGTATCCAGATCGACGCGCTGGCGCTCGGAAGCCTTGTTCGCGTGTTCGGCAAGGCAGGGCTGCTGGGGGCGGGACTTGCGGGTCTCGCGCTGGGAGTCTGGCTGCTGCTCAAGCGGCGCGAATCGCTGGTTCGCGCCGTGCTCGGCGCACTTACGATGGCGGCGGCGTTCGTGCCTGTTACGTTCGGACAATCGCTCTGGAATGCTGCTACCTGGGAAGCACCGCATGATCCGTCGGGCTACCTGGTGAAGGACGCGGATGCGCCCGCGCCCTCGCGGCGGATGCTGTGGCTGCTCTTCGACGAAGCGGACTACGAGCTGATCTTCGAGCATCGCAGCCCGAATATTTCCCTGCCGGCAATCGACGCGCTTGCTGCCCGGGCCGTGCAACTGACGAATGCTGCTGCGCCCGGTCCGGCCACGGCCTATTCCATTCCGGCGTACACTTCGGGCAGGGAAGTGCTCAGTGCGATGCCGGTTGCCCGCGACCGGATGCTGCTGCAATTCGCGGGGGCAGAGGACTACGTGCCATGGAGCCAAGTCCCGACCTTGTTCGAAATGCTTCACGATCAGGGGGCGCGGGTTGGCGTCGAGGGCTGGCACCACCCCTACTGCCGGCAGTTCGCGGCGCAGCTTTCCTATTGCCGCGATCATCTCTCGCCGCCGCTGCTGGACGGGCGCGGCATGGGCGCCTGGGAGATGCAGTGGCAGCGCCTGCTGCAGAGTTTTCCGCTGGTCTACCGCCTGGGCGGCGGGATTCTCGAAGACTCGCGGCTGCGCAAGACCGAACTGGAGTCGATTCACGAAGGCGCGCTGGCACTGGCGGCGGACCCGTCCATCGACTTCGTGTGGGTTCACTATCCTGTGCCCCACTTGCCGGGAATCTGGGATGCCGGCGCCGACCGCTACGTGCTCGACCGGCAGGGCAGCTACGAAGACAACCTCGAACTCATGGACCGCGCGTTGGGCGAAGTGCTCGCGACGCTCGATCGCAGCGACCTGGCGGGCATCACCGACGTCATCGTGACATCGGACCACCAATTTCGGACCAAGAAAAATGACGACAGGCGCGTGCCCTTGCTGATTCGTTTCGCGGGAGAAGAGCGCGGCGCGCGATTCGACGGAGCGCTCAATGCGCGCGTCGCGCACGACCTGGTGCTGGAGCGATTTGCCGGAAAGATCACCGACGTTTCTTCATTGCTGGACTGGCTGGGTGAGCGTGCCGATTACTCGGGCCGGTAGCACTGCATCGGCTTCGCATTGCCGGGTGTCTGGCCCCTGGGCAGGATGCGGTAGAGCGTCAGCGGACCCTTCCACTTGCGCAGGGATCCGGGGCCGCCGCACTCAATGACCGGTTCCAGGCGGCTCGCAAAGTCCTCGGGCAGGTGCGGGGCGTGGCGCTTCTTGATGTAGTAGTCCCAGTCCACGATGTACTCGAGCCCCACCTCGTCGATATAGTCCCCGAGCGTATGATCCTTGATGCGCGCGAAGACCGGATCGTTTCCGATCCCGTCGAGATTCATCACCTGGTTGTCGTAGTAGTAGGCCTGCATGAGGATGTTGAAGCCGCCGATGCGTGGGTGATCGGCGGGCTCGACCACTTCGCGAATGGTGTGGGCCATGTCGTACATGTCCGACTGCCAGGG
>JAGRBM010000272.1 GCA_020434085.1 Chrysiogenia bacterium
CGTGGAATGAGATCTACGATCAGGAAGTCTTGCTGCTCGAAGGGCTGCCGGTGATCGGCATGAACCTGGCGCGCGGGCTCATGCTCATCCGGCCGGTTGCGCTGGTATCGAGTCCGGCCTTCGGGTGGCTCATGTTGCTGGCCATCGCCGGGGGGCTGCTCTTTGGAAATGGCCGGCTTCGCTTCGGACTCCTGTGGATCGGGTCCTTTGTCTCCATCTCGGCGATGGCCACCGGGCTCGTAGGCGGGCGCTACCTCTTCCCCACGATTCTGGGATATCTGATTGTCTTCTCGGCAGTCTACGAGTGGTGCGCTACGCGCGCGCCTGTCCTGAGGCGCGCAGCGCAGGGGGGCCTGTTGGTGTTTGTCGCGCTCTGCTGCGCGGCGCTCATCCGGGACGTTCGCTACCGCAGCTGCTGGGGCGAGGTCTTCGATCAGGCGCGCAGCCTCATCACCGCCAATGCCGCGGCCTTCGAGCAGGGCGTGCCGCTTGAAGTCGCACGCGACAGCCAGCCCGTCACGGCCTGGGCCGCGCAGATTTCGGAGTATGAGTTTTCGAAGCAGATCGTCAGCGCCGCAGGGCGTGAGGAATGCTCTTCGTCGGAGGCAGCCTGTCTCAGCTACGGCGACGCGCTCGCCCGGGGCGCGCAGGCCACGACCGGGCGCTACCCCGCAGGGCAGTGCAGCGCCTTTGTCGAGCTACGGATGCCCAGGTGAGGGCGCCTGCTTCGCGCGTCGCACAAATAGCCAGATGCGGCGCGTGTCTTCCGGCTTCGACCAGGTAAGTTCCCAGTCCGGCGAATCTCTCAGATACGCGAGTGATGCATCGAGCGCCGCGCCAAGCTCTGCCCTCACCGGGCCGACGCGGCGCGGATCGTCGACGACGATGCTGTCGGCACGTGCCGCATCGACGGCATTCCTGAGCGCCTCCGGTGTGGGGAGCGCCTGTCCCCATGGGATGAGCGTGCGCCCTTCCCCGAAGAGATCGTATTCATAGGTAAGACCCGATCCGAGGAAGAGAACCCGCGCACTCGCCGGGAGCTCCCGCGCAACCGGAACAAGTGTCGAAGCTTCGTTGCGCGCCTGCGCCGGGGCGATGCCCGCGAGCAATGAAACCCAGAGCAGGAGCGCGGCGAGTGCCTGCAGGCCGGTCAGTACCCCGAGCACTTTCAGCGCGCGCGCCCTTGCGGCAAGTTGCGTGGCCAGCGGCAGGGCGCAAAGCGCGATCACGAAGAAGGTGAGCCGCGGAATCGCCGGTTGCCAGCGAAGCCGCCAGAGCAGGGCAAGCAGCGCGCCGATCAAGGCGAGCGCGACGCGCCGGTTCGTCTTCGCGCTTTCCTTTTCAGAATTGCCGGGTCTGATCGCTGTCCATGCCAGCGCCAGCAGTCCCAGCGGCGCCAGCAGTCCGAGATTCATGACGCCCGTCTGAGAGTGATAGGGAAAGAGCCCGAGCCAGGAGTTCGCGCTCTCGCCGGGAAGCGGTGCGGCGAGGCCCAGCAACTCTGCAAGTCCTAGAAACGCTCCGGCAACGCCGCGAACAAACGCTGCGAGGGGTGAGAGACCCAGCTGCTCGAAGGGCTGCGGTGAGAGCGGAAAGAAGCTGACGACGAGATAGCGATACAGATGAACGAACAACTCCCGAAGGCCGGACGCTCCGGTTACCTCATCGGCGTAGCCGCCCAGGCTCAGCGGCGAGCCGAAGTGATTCCAGGAAGACGCTGCCGTTGCGGCCAGCCCCGAGCCGAGTGCGCCGATGACGAATGCGCTCCCGGCCAGCAGCCAGCACTTCCGGTTGGTCCAGTCTTTGAGCGGAATGAGTAAGACAAAGCAGAGAGCAAGCACCAGGGAGGTCGGCTTGCAGGCAATTGCCAGTGCCAGGCAGAAGGCGGCGGCTGCGGCGAATCGGGGCATGTCTCCGATTCTTGAACGCAGCAGAAAATAGAGCACACCGAGGCTCCAGAAGACCTGCGGGCCCGCGGGTTTGAGCTCGCCCTGCAGGGCGATCCACTGGCTCGCGCTCATGAGCAGAGCAAGCACGAGAATTCTGACGTGCCGCTCGATGCGCTGACTTCGCAGCAGCTCCCACAGGCCCCAGCCGCAAAGCGGATACCAGATCCAGCAGAAGATCCGCCCGGCAAGTTCCGAGCCGCTCAGCAACACCGGCCACGCAAAGAGCAGTTCGGCATAGGCCGGCATGGCCATCTGAAGGTGGGAGAAGGATTCGTAGGGAAAAACCGAGCCGCTTTGAATCCAGTAGAGCGGCCGGACGCCGTGGTAAGTGCGGGCATCGCCTTGAAGATCGGTTGCAAGCAGTGCGAGAAACGACCCAAGCAGCACGGCCGCTACCAGGCAGGTCAATGCTTTTTCCGTGGCGGAGAGTTCACGCCAGAACTCGCGAAGCCGCTCGGTGATCTGCGGGGAAGCCGGGGGCTCTGCATCGCGGGTCAGCAACCAGATCACCAACGCGGCAATCAGCTGCGCGCCCAGCAGTCCCGTGGGATTCCACCAGTGGAACACCGAGAGCACCTGCGAGAGTCCCCACAGGTAGAGCGAAGCAATGCCGGCGGCGCGCCACGGCTCGCCCAGGTCCCTGAAAGACGGGGCAAGGACGACGGCCCGGACCGTCCAGGCCGCAAGAATCACCGATGCTGTAAGTGCCAGAAACCCCATCTGCGCCCGTTTGGAAAGAGTGAAAGAAGGCTACTCCACCCGAGTCAGGCAGTCACGGGCGCCCCGATTCTGACAGCCAAAGTACAGCCAATAGCCCGCACAGCCCCGGAAATCAGCGGACATTGGCGGACCCCGGGATCCCCGAATACCTGAACGATTCAGGCGACTTTGGACACTCGCGGACAAACCCGGACGAGGCCTGCGCATCATTCGTAATGCGTAGGTCACCGGTTCGAATCCGGTCGTCGGCTCCATTTTTTCAGGACATGTTTGGGAGAAATCAGGACTGCGCGTCGTCGTCGCTGTCTTTCTTGGCATTTTCCTCGCTTGCGAA
>JAGRBM010000273.1 GCA_020434085.1 Chrysiogenia bacterium
GCACCAGATCGGTGAAGGAGCCCAGGGCGGCGACGATGCCGTCCTCGACCAGCACCGCGCCGTCGTCGATGGTCGCCTCGTCCGCGCCGGGGATCACCCAGCGTCCGCGCACCAGTGTCGCCATAATCGCCTCCCTATGCTGAGTGCATTGTTGCACGCGGAGACGCGGAGAGCGCGGAGAACAGAATGCCGCGATGGCTCCGCGTTCTCCGCGTCTCCGCGTGGATCACGGTGAGGCAGCCTCGCCCCGACGGATGACAACACGCGCCGCCGGTGCTTGAGTGGCCGCCATCGCTGCACCGAAGGAGGGCACCATGGGCGCGTTCGACTATCCCGACTGGGATACCTTCATGAAGACGAGCTTTGCCGGGCGCTACGACCTGCCGATGGTTGCGCCGGAGACGCCCTCGTTCATGCAGCAGCCCGTGGCAAAGACCGCGAAGGACCTGGAGGGCGCCGACGTCGTCATCATCGGCGCGCCCTATGTCGCGGCCGAGGACGGCAAGTACGCGGGCGTGCCCATGGAGGACTGGATCGAGGCGCCCAAGCGCGTGCGCCAGCAGAGCGCGCGCTATCCCGGCGGTTACATCCAGGACTTCGACCTCGATCTTTTCGAGCACATCCGCATGGTCGACTACGGCGATGCCGACATCCCGCGCGAGGTCATGTTCAACCAGACGCCCGAGAACATCCTCAAGGCCCAGGCCGCGGTCGAGGCCAAGTGCAACGACGCCATCCGGGCCGGCGCGGTGCCGGTGGTGATCGGCCAGAACAGCCCCTGCGGCAGCTTCGCCATCGCCAAGGCCTGTTCCGAGAACGTCGACGGCATGGTCGGCTGCGTCAGCCTCGATACCCACTGGGACGCCCAGCACCTCGACTATCTCACGGGCGATCCGCGCATCGCGGGCGCGGCCTCGTGGAAGCACAAGATGTACGAGTTCCTCGACAACATGCATCCGCGCAACCTGGTCGAGATCGGCGAGCGCGGCATGCTGGAGAACAAGGACATCATCCGCCGCTACCTGCGCGAAGGCTCGCGCTTCATCTCCTCCTGGGAGCTACGCACCTCGCTTGGCATCGAGGGCGTG
The DNA here is from genome assembly GCA_020434085.1 of Chrysiogenia bacterium. Lineage (NCBI taxonomy): Bacteria > Pseudomonadati > Chrysiogenota > Chrysiogenia > Chrysiogenia bacterium. The sequence goes on from JAGRBM010000273.1 coordinate 1,089, forward strand.
GTGAAGGAACTCGACCGCGCCTGGGACGGCACCAAGGGCGTCTATGCCCACTTCGACATGGACGTCATGGGCGGGGCCGGTCCCGCCCCGGGCGATATCCTGGGCGAACTGGTCGAGCCCATCGCCATGACCGACTACGAGTGCATCCGCATCGCCCACGAGATCGGCCGGCGCGGCCTCACCGGCTTCAGCTTCATCTGCATCCCGCCGGGCTCGGCCGCGGTCTATCGCGTCATCGTCTACATCATCGTCTACATGGCCGCGGGCCTGGCGATGCGGAAGATCGGCAAGGGGGCCTGAGCCGCACCATGGCATCCGACAAGAACGAGGCCGAATGGCCCGACCGCCTGCGCCGCGTGCTGAAGGACGCGGGTGTAACGCGCGTTTCGCATGTGCCCGATGCCGGCCATGCCCGGCTGATCGGGCTGTGCGAGAACGATCCCGACATGGTGACCAACGTACTCACCACCGAGGAGGAGGGCATCGCCATCGCGGCGGGCGCCTGGCTCGGCGGCGCGGCCAGTGTCCTGCTGCTGCAGTCCTCGGGCGTGGGCAACTGCATCAACATGCTCTCGTTGCCCGCGATCGGGCGCTTCCCGCTGCTGATGCTGGTGACGATGCGGGGCGAGTGGGCGGAGTTCAATCCCTGGCAGATGCCCATGGGGCAGGCGACCCAGGCGACGCTCGAAGCCATGGGCGTCACCGTGCAGCGCGCCGACACCGCCGAAGACCTGATCGCCACCGTCGAGAGCGCGGCGGCCCTTGCCTTCAAGGCCGACCAGCAGGTCGCCGTGCTGATTTCCCAACGCCTGCTGGGGAGGAAGACATGGTGAGCCCCGTCCCGCTCGACCGCCGCGCCGCGGTCGCCGCCCTGCTGGCCGGGCGCGGCGACCTGCTGGTCGTCGCCGGCCTGGGATCGCCCGCCTACGATCTCCACGCCGCGGGCGATCACGACGCCAACTTCTATCTCTGGGGCGCCATGGGCGGAGCGGCGCTGATGGGCCTCGGCCTGGCGCAGGCCCGGCCCGAGCGCCCCGTGCTGGTGCTGACCGGCGACGGCGAGGCGCTGATGGGCCTGGGCGGTCTTGCGACCATCGCCATCGCCGCGCCGGGGAACCTCACCATTGCCGTCATCGACAACGGCCATTTCGGCGAGACCGGTATGCAGCGCAGCCACACCGGACGCGGCCTCGATCTCGCCGCCGTGGCGGCGGCCTGCGGCTTTGCCGAGGCCGGCACCGTCACCGACATGGCCGGCGTCGAGGCCCTGCGGGCGCGCCTGCGCGGGCCCGCTGAGGGGCCGCGTCTCTGCGTCCTGAAGGTCGAGGCGTGCAACCTGCCGCGTTCGCTCCCGGCGCGCGACGCGGTGTACCTCAAGAACCGCTTCCGGGCGGCGCTGGGCCTGGGCGTGAACTGACGCCGCAATCGGGCTGGATACCGGCGGCCAAGGGTGCTCTACAGGGCGCCCCATGACCGCCGAACCCCACCTCGAAGCCGCAACCCAAGGCGCGCCTGCCCGCTCGGGCAACCGCGACGTCCTGCTGCTCGCGGTCGCCCAGGCGCTGGCCGGGGCCAACTCGGCGGCGGTCTTCGCCACCGGCGCGATCATCGGCCACGGCCTTGCCCCCAGCGAGGTGCTGGCGACCCTGCCGATCTCGCTCTTCGTCGTCGGCATGGCCGCCTGCACGCTGCCGGCAGGCATGCTCGCCCGGCGCCATGGCCGCCAGGCCGCGTTCCTTGCGGGTACGGCCTGCGGCGTGCTCGGCGGTCTGTTCGCGGCCTGGGCGGTGCTGGCGGGCTCGTTCTGGATCTTCAGCGTCTCGACCTTCCTTGCCGGCGCCTATGCCGCAGTGGTCCTTTCGTTCCGCTTCGCCGCGGCCGATTGCGTGCCGCCGGAACGGCGCCCGCGGGCGCTTTCGGCGGTGATGGCCGGCGGCGTCTTTGCCGGGGTGCTGGGGCCCCAGCTCGTCACCCACACGATGAACCTGTGGCAGCCCCACGTCTTTGCCGTCACCTGCCTTGCCCAGGCGGTGCTGGCGGTCGCCTGCGCCTTCGTCCTCATCGCCGTGCGGGTGCCGATGCCGACCGCCGAGGAGGTGAAGGGCGGCAGGCCGCTGGGTGAGATCGTGCGCCAGCCGCGTTTCGTCACCGCGGTGATCTGCGGCGTCGTCTCCTACATGCTGATGAACTTCGTGATGACGGCCGCGCCGCTTGCCATGCGCCTGTGCGGCCTTTCGCAGGAGTCCTCCAACCAGGGCCTGCAGTGGCACATCATCGCGATGTACGCGCCGAGCTTCTTCACCGGCCGCCTGATCGAGCGCTTCGGCGCGCCGCGCATGGTCGGCGCCGGGCTGGCGCTGACCGCGTTGGCCGCCGCGGTCGGCCTGATGGGCATCGACATCGTGCACTTCTGGGCGACGCTCGTCCTGCTCGGCCTGGGCTGGAACTTCGCCTTCGTCGGCGCCTCGGCCATGGTCCTGCAATGCCACCGGCCCGAGGAGAAGACGCGGGTGCAGTCGCTCAACGACTTCATCGTCTTCGGCACCATGGCGATCGGCTCCTTCCTCTCGGGCAGCCTGCTGACCGCCTACGGCTGGAACACGGTGCTCTGGGTTTCCTACATCCCGCTTGCGCTTGCGGTCGCCGCGCTGGTCGTGGCGGGGCGCTCGCGCGGGATGCGAAAACAGGCGTAGGATCGCGGCCAAGGTCCGACGGTCTATCGCGCAATCGCCTACATGCCATCGACTTGTCCCTCCGAGCGTTTGATTATGGTGTTAATCAAAGCAGACAGACGTAGGATTCAGTCATGATCACGCTCGAGATCGCGTTAGCTATTGCTGGGATGGTCCTTACCGTATTTTTTGGAGCTCTGGGGTTAGCAAACTTCCGGAAACGGAAGCAGCTTCATCAACGCCAAAAGGCAGGATCAAATTCCGTTCTTATTCAATCAGCTCGAGATATTCATATTGGGGATTCAGGAAAAAATGAAAAAAAGACAGACAGGCGGTGATAACGCAACATTGATTGAAGCAGGAAGAGATGTAACTATTAATAATGGTCTTAATTCCGACCAGATGAGGGAGGTCATTGAAGTAATATCCTCCCAGATTCCTCAATATGCAGCGATTGCACGAGAGATTGTTGATTCGAGGTTGGTTGATTTTCAAGAGAGAATTATAGAAAGATTCGTTGATAGAGACACCGCTGCGACATCAGCGTTTGCTGATCCTGACTTCCAGTATCAGTTGCGTATCGCCCAGCATGCGTACGCCCGTACCGATGATGGCGATCTTCAGAAAATGCTTATTGATCTTATTGCCAAACGCTCTCTTCACGGTGAAAGGAGCCGAAAATGTCTTACGATTAACTTAGCTATCGCGACGATCGGAGATTTGACGCGAGAAGATTTGGCATTAATTTCAGTATGTTTTGCTACAAAGCACGCCTCACTGAGTGTTGCACGCAGCACTGCAGAAATTTCTCTCTATTTTAATAAATTCGTAAATCCATTTTTGTCGTTATTACCTAAAGACGAAGGTTCTTCAATGTATCTTGCCTCGAAAGGTTGCGTTACATTTGTTCCATTTCCTCAAAATTTGATTGGTGTGTTTAAAGAGTTTTATGGCGGTGTTTTTTCCAATTCTTGGAGTGAGGCAGATTTGGTGAATGTTCTGCCTGATGAGCAAAAGGAAAACGTAGAGAGTATCTTGGCCGACGCTCAAAGTGCTAATCTGTTAAATTTGGATGGCGAAAAATTTAAATTCGATATCAGATACAAACCAGAGATAGGAACAAAAATAGCGGGGACTTCTGTTTCGGAACTACAACCAAACTTGGAGTCTCTTTACGACTCCCATTTAAAGAGTGACGGTGAAATAAAGGAATTATTGGAAAATGCTATTCCACAATTTTCTGTTCTTGAAGGAGTATGGGATAAAACATCTCTTTCATCATTACGCTTAACTTATCTCGGATTGGCGATTGGGCATTCTTGTCTTACAGAAAAGGTAGAATTTAGCGGTGATCTTTCAATATGGATTAAGTAGGCCGTTGCATCGAGAATCCTGCTATGGAATAGAACTCCATAGACTCCCTTAAGACGTTCAACTCGCCGGGACGTCGCCAGAACGGAGCACGCCATGCCCATGCCCATCCCGCCCAAGCCGACACGCGCGCAGCAGCTTCTGCCCAAGGAGTGCTACTTCGACCCCGAGTGGTTCGAGCGTGAGCACCGGGAGCTCTTCAGCCGTTCGTGGACCTTCGCCTGCGTCGTGCAGGACATCCCCAACCCGGGCGACTACCGGGCGGTGCAGGTCAACCGCTATCCCATGGTCGTGATCCGCGGCAAGGACGGCGAGGTGAAGGCCTATCACAACACCTGCCGGCACCGCGGCACCAAGCTCTTCGAGGACGACCAGAAGGGCAACTGCCGCCACGGCATCGTCTGCCCCTACCACGCCTGGACCTACAACCTTGACGGAACCCTGCGCGGCGCCCCGGCGATGAGCCTGAACGAAAGTTTCTGCAAGGACGACTATCGCCTGCCAGGGGTCCGCTGCGAGGAATGGCAGGGCTGGGTCTTCATTTCGCTCGACCCCGGCGCGCCGCCCGTCGCCGAAGGGCTGGCCGAGGTCGAGGCTCTGATCGGCGATTACGGCATGGGCGACTATGTGGAAACCTTCTTTGAAACCCATGTCTGGGACACCAACTGGAAGGTCCTGGCCGAAAACTTCATGGAAAGCTATCACCTGCCGGTTTGCCATGCGGGCACCATCGGCGGGCTCAGCCGGCTGGAAGAC